>JBAXFZ010000154.1:0-8981 GCA_037139685.1 Bacteroidota bacterium | reverse complement strand
ACCTACGTTAGGGGCGACAGCGTGTTCATCATCTCCTTCAGGCCGCGCAAGGGCACCAATTTCGACGGGTTGAAGGGGGTTGTGGCAATCAATTCGCACAACTGGGCGATCCAGAATGTCACTGCCGAACCCTATGCGAATCCAGGGGGTTTCAAGGTCAGGGTTCACCAACTCTACGAGCTGATCGACGGGAAACAGTGGTTCCCGGTGCAGCTCAATACCGACGTGGCCTTCAACAACATCATGGTGGGCAAGCACAAGACTGTCGGGAGCGGGCGGAGTTATATCCGCGACATCGTGCTCAACCCCGACCTCGTGAGAAAGGAGTTCAACCATCTCGACGTGGAGGTCGACAAGGATGCCGCCTCGCGCCAGGAGTCGTTCTGGAACCAGTTCAGGGTGGATACCCTGACCGCCAGGGACCGCCAGACCTACAAAGTAATCGACAGCATGGGTAAGGCGGAACACTTCGACAAAAAGCTGCGCAACCTCCAGACCGTGCTGACCGGCCGCATCCCCTGGGGAATCATCGATTTTGACATCAGCCGCATTTTGAATTACAACACCTACGAGGGGCTGGTTCTCGGCGCCGGGATCCACACCAGCGACAGGCTGGCCGACTGGGTCAGGATCGGGGGATTTTACCAGTACGCCTTCGCCATCTCGACCTCCAAGTATGGCGGTGATGTTCGGTTCCTTGTAAACCGCCGCCATGATATAACCATCGCCGCCGCATACTCTTACGACCTGATTGAATCGGGAGGGGTGGATTTCCTGCACGATTACGAGTCGATCCTTTCGGGGAATTTCAGGCAACTGCTCCTGGCCAAACTCGACCGGGTGGAGAATTTCAGCTTTTCGATGAGTTACAGGCCATTCAAATACATGCTGTTCAACGCAGGGATCTCGAGGGATCTCAAAACCACCACCACCTGGGACTTTACCACGGATGCCGGGAACTTCAACCGTTTCCGGTTCACAATCCTTTCGGCAGGGTTCAAATGGGCCTATGGCGAAAAATTCATCCAGACCGTAAAAAGCAGGATTTCGCTCGGGACCCGTTACCCGGTTGTTTGGTTCCAGTATTCAAGAGGGATCAGGGGGCTTCTGGATGGCGGTTATTCCTATGACCGGTTCGACCTGAAGGTGAGGAAGACCTTCAACATCAAATACCTTGGAAAGCTGACCCTGCAGTTCAACGGCGGTTATATCGACCAGCCGGTCCCGGTTTGCAACCTCTATTATGCCCCGGCCAGTTACAGGCTGGCAACCGTGTATGCGCCGAACAGTTTCGGGACCATGCGCAGCAACGAATTCCTCTCGAATGCCTATAGTTCGCTGAATATCTACCACGATTTCGGGTACCTGCTCTTCAAGGGAAAGAAGTGGTTTCACCCCGAGTTCGCCCTGCTCCAGAATATCGGGTTCGGATGGCTCGACCACAAGGAAAAGTACACGCAAAACAGCATAAAGCCAAGGGAGATGAACCTTGGCTATTACGAATCGGGCCTGCTGGTCAACAACCTGGTCAACGCGCAGATATACTCCATCGGCATCGGTGCCTTTTACCGGTGGGGCCCCTACTCGTTCGATGTCACGGGCGATAACTTTGCCTATAAGGTTTCCCTGATTTTTCCCTTTTAAAAGGCAAAATAACGGGGGCCCCGTTTAATTTAGATCGTTTCGAAATTTCCATCCGGTTGGCCTACATTAAATTATTTATTTACATTTGTGCATATAATTTCCGACAAGAATCTGAATATGGCAGATAACAGCAATACGCATTCCCCCGACGAATCTGAAAAATCAAAAGCCTCCACCCGGCGCAATTTCCTGAAGAACCTGGGTCTTGCAGGTGTAGGCGTTGCAACAGGTGCGGCCGCCCTCTATTCCGGGCATATTTTTGAAGCCAAGAAGGAGGCTACCGGTGAAAGCAAAGTCCTGCTGACGCAGGACGGCAAACTGGTTTCGGTCGACTCGCTTGAGATCAAATCACATGAAAAAACAGGGGAGGATCTCCGCGAATCAATGAGCCGCGAGGGAATCCCCGGCCGCCGCTGGGTGATGGTGACCGACCTGTCGAAATGCCGGAATGCCCGTAAATGTATCAATGCATGCCAGGACGCGCACCAGCTGCGCCCTGAGCAATACCACATGAACACCCTGCAGATGCAGGACGCCCCCGGAACGGCACCCTACAACATGCCCAAGAACTGCCAGCACTGCGACAATCCTCCCTGTGTTGCCGTATGCCCGGTCGACGCCACCTACAAGCGTCCCGACGGCATCGTGCTGATCGAAAACGACCGGTGCATCGGCTGCCGCTTTTGCATGGCAGCCTGTCCCTATTCGGCGAGGATCTTCAACTGGATCGAACCCAGGGATGCCGCCGCTCACCAGGGGCAGGATTACAATGCCGAACTGAATGTTCCCCAGAAACTTGGGACTATCTCGAAATGCCTCTTCAGCGCCGACCGGCTGCGCGAGGGAAAACTGCCCTACTGCGTCGAAGCCTGTCCCAACGGCGTTTATTATTTTGGTGATGAAAATGAAGATGCCGTGACCAACGGCACAACCAAGGAAACTGTAAGACTGAGCAAACTCCTTCGCGACAACGGCGGTTACCAGCTGATGCCCGAACTGGGGACCAAGCCACGGGTCTATTACCTGCCGCCAAAGAATCGCCTGTTCCCGTTTGAAGAAGCCAAAGATGCAACCCCCGAAAAAGCTTAATGACCATGGATGACAATAAACCGACCATTGACAAAATTACCAGCGATCTCACGCATCACATCAGGATCAACAAGAGTTTCCTGATCTGGATGGGTTTCCTGACCGTCTCCCTGATTGCCTGCCTCTATGCCTACTCGCTCCAGCTGAGAACCGGTCTGGGCGTGGCCGGCATCCGTGATTATGTTACGTGGGGGCTATACCTTGCCAACTTCGTCTTCTTTGTTGCGGCAAGCCTTATCGGGATGCTTATCAGCGCCGTGCTGGGGCTTGCCGGGATGAAATGGATCACCCCCCTTACGCGAATAGCGGAAACCATTGCCGTGGCTTTTGCAGCGGTAGCCGGGCTGGTGATCGTGTCCGACATGGGACGCCCCGAAAGGCTGGCCTATGTTTTTATCTACGGCCGTCCGCAATCGCCCATCCTCTGGGATGTCACCGTGATCATCACCTACTTCACCCTCAGCCTGCTGCTGTTGTACCTGCCGCTCATCGCCGACATGGCGATCATTCACCGCAGGGTGGACAAACTCCCGTCATGGCTAAAGGTAATTTATAAAAGTTTGTCTCTGAATTTCACCGACAGCCCTGCACAGAACAGGATCATCAGCCGGTCGATCCGCACGCTGCTGATCCTGCTCGTACCCGCAGCGCTGTCGATTCACACCGTCACCTCCTGGCTGTTTGCAGTAACATCACGGGCAGGCTGGGACAGCACGGTCTTCGGGCCCTACTTCGTTTCCGGCGCCTTCGTGGCAGGTTCGGCCGCCGTGATCATCGCCATGTTTTTCTTCAGGAAAAACTACAAGCTGCAGGATTACATCACCGACATGCATTTCGACAACATGGGCAAGGTGTTTGTGACGGTTTCACTTGTATATCTCTATTTTAACGTCAACGAATTCATCGTCCCCGGGTATAAGATGCAGCGTGCCGACGCCATCCATCTCGCCGAACTTTTTGCCGGCAAGGATGCACTGATGTTCTGGCTGGTACAGGCCGGCGGGCTTATCCTGCCCATCGTGCTCCTGTTTTTCCGCCCGTTCCGCAAACCCCTGCCCATGGTGATCATCTCGATCGCCGTGCTGGTTGCAGCCTGGTTCAAGCGTTACCTGATCGTGATCCCGACCCAGGAGCACCCCTTTCTCCCGATCCAGCATGTACCCCATAACTTCGTCGTCTACTCCCCCACCCTGGTTGAAACCATGATCACCATCGCACCCTTCATCCTCGTGCTGATCATCATCACCCTGATCTCCAAATTTTTCCCCGTGATCCCGCTGCATGAAACGGCCGTTGAAAAAGGAGTTGACCATATCAAATTCGATTAATCAAGAAATAAGCAAGGAACTATGCGTTTCAAAACACAATTTTTTCTCCTGTTAATTCTCTCAGTGTCAACCGGGATAAGGGTTTCGGCCCAGACATGGGTGGTGCCCGACGACCAGAAGGCCATAACGGCCCCGGCAAAATTCACCCCCGACATGCAGAAGCAGGGCGAACTTATTTATACCAAGAACTGCCAGTCGTGCCACGGGCTCCCCGGCAAGGACAACTGGGTAAAGCAGCTCGTGCCGCCCCCGGGCGACCTGGCCAAGGAAAAGGCCCAGAAACAGACCGACGGCGAGATCTTTTTCAGGATCACCACGGGAAAGGCCCCGATGCCGGAGTTCCGCAACATCATCGCCGAAGACGACCGCTGGTCGGTGATCGCCTTCCTGCGCTCCTTCAACCCAAAATATGTTCAGCCCGCACCGGCGGCAAAAGTGGCATTCACCGGCAGGATCGTCACCCTGGCCATGCAGTACAACGAACAGATGAAGAAGATCGTGGTCACTGCCCGCGAAAAGCTGAAGGATAGCGACAACGCACCGGCAGGGGGCATCGAGGTGCTGCTCTCCGTCAAACGATATTTCGGATCCATGCAGGTTGGCGACATGAAAACCACCAACAGCCATGGCGAAGCCTTTTTTGAATTCCCCGCCGATCTTCCCGGAAACAGTGCCGGTAATGTCGAACTTACGGCCCGCGTAAACGACCCCAGGAGCCAGATGAAAACCACGCCGGTTTCAGCAACACTCGCCATCGGGGTTCCGACAAACAAACCGGGCCTTACGGAAGCCCGCGCATGGTGGTCGACACGCAACCATGCACCTATATGGCTGCTGCTTACCTATTGCCTGTCGGTGATCGTCGTTTGGGGATTCATCGTATATATCGTGGCATCCATACTGAAGATAAAGAAGCTGAGCCGGGTGTGACAAATGCAAACAATGCAGGCAATGCAGGCAATGTAAACAATGCAGGCAATGCAAGCAATGCGGGTAATGCAAACAATGCAGGCAATGCAGGCAGGGCAGGGCAGGATAGAGGTTGATTGGGGGTTTAATGATTTTACTTTTAAAATAAATGAATAAATGAAACATCTCAGTACCTTAGGAAGAATATTGTTTGCACTGCCGTTTGGGGTGCTGGGGCTGAACCATTTCTTCATGTACAATTATTACGTGGGGATGGTCAGTTCCTTTATCCCGGGAGGGGGGTTTACGGTGATTATTACAGGTGTCGCGCTGATCGCGGCCTGCGTGGCCATCATCCTGAAACAGTTTATCCGGATCGCCTGTCTGCTCCTGGCCCTGTTGCTTTTAATCTTCATCTGCACCATCCATATCCCTGGACTTTTTGAACCGGTCAATGCCAATATGGCCATGATCGAACTGCTCAAAGATTCGGCCCTGATGGGCGGTGCCCTGATGATCGCGGGAATTTACAAGGAGAATAACGGGGACTGATATGAAATTTCGCATTTCGCATTTCGCATTTCGCACTTTGCTCTTTGCACTTTGCTTTTTGCATTTTGCATTTTGCATTTCCCGAAGTCCTTTGCCAACATTACAATTATGAAAAACAAAATTTTCGGATTGGGTATTGCGATTCTGCTGGTTGCCTGGCTTGTTCCCTTCGTGGTTTTTGCCCAGGACAATACAGCCGATGAGCCCGGGGTCTATGAACATCTCGACACCGTCATCTCTTCCGGGATCACATTCAGCAACGACCAGGGGCAGCCGGTTCAGCTCAGGTCGCTCATTAAGAAACCCACGATCCTGGCACTGGTTTATTACGATTGCATGGGTGTGTGCCCCATGATTCTTTCAGGAGTGTCGGAGGCCATTGAAAAGATGGGAATGGAACTTGGCACCGATTTCCAGGTGATAACTGTGAGTTTCAATACCGACGACACCCCGGCAAAATCGCTGGCCAAAAAACCAAATTTCCTCCGCGAACACAGCCGTCCTCATGCAGCCGACTGGCAATATCTTACCGGCGACAGCGCCAATATCCATGCGCTTACAAACACCGTGGGGTTTAATTTCCAGCGTAACGGCAACGACTTCATGCACCCGGCCTGCATCATCATCATCAGTCCCGAAGGCAAGGTTACCAGGTACCTGTACGGCACCTCCTACCTTCCGTTTGATGTAAAAATGGCCCTTATCGAGGCACGCAAGGGTCAATCGCGGCCCACCATCAACCGGGTACTGGAATATTGTTTCAGCTATGACCCCGAAGGGCGGAAATACACCCTCCAGGTGACAAAAATCACGGCGACCATCATCATTTTCTTTGCCGTCTTATTATTTATCATTCTTATCGTCCGGGGATCCCGGAAAAAACCGAAAACACAAAATTTATAATATGACTGAAGAAAAGACTCATCACCCTGAGCCAAGTTACCTCGTCAATACCGGCAAACACAAGAGCCTGATGGCCTGGCTTACCTCGACCGACCACAAGCGGATCGGCCTGATGTACATGTACGCCATGATGGTGTTTTTTATTGTCGGGGTATTGCTCGGCGAAATCATGCGGCTGGAACTGTTCAGGCCCGGTCAGCAGTTTTACGGACCCCAGGTTTACAACGGGTTGTTTACCCTGCACGGCATCATCATGATTTTCACGGTTGTCATTCCCGGACTGGCTGCAGTTTTCGGAAACTTCTCGATGCCTATCATGATCGGTGCCAAGGATGTGGCCTTTCCAAGACTCAACCTCTTTTCTTTTTACCTGTATGTGCTGGGCGCCGCCATTGCCCTGTCATCACAGTTTATGGGCAACGGCCCCCCCGATACCGGGTGGACGTTTTACGCCCCCTACAGCATCCAGACCCACACCAACGTGGTGGCTGCCGTGTTCGGCGCATTCGTGCTGGGCTTCTCATCCATCCTCACCGGGCTGAACTTCATCGTGACGATGCACCGCATGCGTGCGCCGGGGATGACATTTTTCAAAATGCCCCTCTTCCCGTGGTCGCTCTATGCGACAGCCTGGATCCAGGTACTGGCAACCCCCATCGTGGGAATTACCCTGCTGATGGTCATTGCCGAACGGTGGCTCCGCATCGGCTTCTTCGACCCCTCCCTGGGCGGCGATCCCGTGCTCTACCAGCATCTCTTCTGGATATACTCGCACCCGGCGGTCTATATCATGATCCTGCCGGCCATGGGGGTTATCACCGAGATCATCCCCACCTTTGCCCAGCGTAAAGTTTTCGGGTATAAAGCCATCGCCGTTTCCAGCCTCGCCATCGCCCTTGTCGGGTATTTCGTATGGGCGCACCACATGTACACTTCGGGCATGAGCCCGACGGCCCGCTGGATATTTTCGCTGCTCACCTTCCTGGTCGCGATTCCCAGCGCCATCAAGGTGTTCAACTGGGTAACCACCATGTACAAAGGCTCCATCGACCTGAAACCGCCCTTCCTCTTCGCCCTCGGCTTTATCTTCCTCTTCATGATCGGCGGTATGACCGGGCTTACGCTCGGGGCCCTGGCCACAAACATCCATGTTCATGACACGGCATATGTTGTGGCACATTTCCACTATATCGTCTTCGGCGGGGTGGGCTTCGCCTTCTTTGCAGCCGTCCACTACTGGTACCCCAAGATGTTCGGGAGGATGTACAACTTCAAACGGGCCAACTGGGCCTTCGGCTTCCTCTTCATCGGCTTCAACCTGCTCTATTTCCCGCAGTTCGTCATCGGCATCATGGGCATGCCCCGCAGGTATTTCGACTATCTCCCGCAGTACACCCTCGGAATGCAGCTCTCCTTCTTCGGCGGCATCCTGCTGCTGATCGGGATCATCATCATGCTGGCAAACCTCTTCAGCAAAAAAGGTGAAAAAGCCCCCGACAACCCCTGGGGCGGCCGTACCTGGGAATGGACAGTTCCCTCTCCTCCCCCGCTGGAAAACTTTGACGTGATGCCTGAGATGGGACCGGATGAGGAACCGTATGATTACAAATAGCGAAATGCGAAATGCGAAGCAATCACAAACACCGGGAAAAAATAAATGTGGCTGTGAGCAGAGGGCAAAAAAATTAAACTCTAAAATATAAATTTAAAATATGGAACATCGCGACGACATTGGTGCAAAGCTGGGCATGTGGGTTTTTATTTTTACGGAGATCCTGCTGTTCGGCGGATTATTTTTAGTTTACGCGGTGATGCGGGGCAACTATTCGGCCGATTTTCATTCGGCTGCCCACCACCTCAATGCATTTATCGGGACCATCAACACCCTCGTGCTGCTCATCAGCAGCGCAACGGTCGCGATGTCGATCACGGCCGTCCAGAAGGGGCACAACCGCTTTGCCGTGCTCCTGCTGCTTCTGACCCTTGTCTGCGCCGCCGTTTTCATGGTCAACAAATATTTCGAGTGGGGCCATAAATTCTCCATCGGGCTTTACCCCGGCTCCGACCTGATGCTTACCATGAACCACGGGCAGGTGATGTTCTTCAGCCTCTATTTTTTCATGACCGGCCTCCATATGTTCCACCTGGTGGTTGGGGGCATCATCCTCACCATCGCCATGGTCAAGGTAAACAACGGGACCATCAACAGCACGCGCTACGTGTTGCTCGAAAACGGGGGGCTTTACTGGCACCTGGTCGACCTGATCTGGATATTCCTGTTCCCGCTGCTGTACCTGATAACCTAAACTAATTAGCGAGGTAGCGAGGTAGCGAGGTAGCGAAATTACGAGGTAGCGAAATTGCGAGGTAGCGAAAATGTGAATTGCATGACGATCACAGGATTTTTTAAAGAGATTTGATTGTGCGTAAATAGTAATAATGTCAAACATCATAAATTGTAAATCATAATTTCCATGGATACCGAAACTGTTCACATAACATCATACCGCACATATGCATGGGTGCTGATCGTCCTGCTGGCTTTTACTTTCCTGA
>JBAXFZ010000153.1:0-8998 GCA_037139685.1 Bacteroidota bacterium | reverse complement strand
TGCCTTGCGAAAGCTGCAAAGGAAAACGGTTTAAAGATGAAGTGCTGGATGTCAAATACCATGAAAAATCGATTGTCGACATCCTGAATCTCACGGTTGACGAAGCAATGGAGTTTTTTCAGCTAACCACTAAGCCCTCGGCGCACGAAAGGCACATCCTTGCAAAATTGAAGCCTTTACAGGATGTAGGACTTAGATACCTCAGGCTTGGTCAATCCTCAAGCACCCTTTCGGGCGGAGAGGCGCAACGTATCAAGCTGGCCTTTTTCCTCTCAAAGGGCACCAGCGACAAACCCACTTTATTTATCTTCGACGAGCCAACTACCGGGCTTCACATCCACGACATTCACAAGCTGCTGATCGCCTTTGAATCGCTTATCGCCAACGGTCACAGCATTCTCGTGGTGGAGCACAACCTTGAGGTCATCAAAAGCGCCGACTGGGTCATCGACCTTGGAAAAGAGGGTGGCGATGAAGGGGGAAACATTGTTTTTGAAGGAACCCCTGAGCAACTTATAAAGGCCGGTAACTCTTATACGGGATTTTACCTTAATGAGAATTTGAAGAATGGACTTAGCCCAAAACTTTCAGTTTAAGACCAAAAAAACCTATTCCCTGCCCGTTTCAGGCCGGGAATACCCGTCATCGCCTGCATTACCGGCCTTGCCTGAATTGTTTGCATTGTTTGCATTATCTCCATTCCTGCATTCCTGCATTCCAATTAATTGAGTATTCCTCCATTCTGAAAATTTCCCATTATGAAAAGCATCAACCCAGCAACAGGCCAGCCGATCCGGGAGTACCTCGAACATGAGCCGCATGAGGTTTCAGCAATCATTGAGGAGGTTCAGTCGGCGTGGTCCGGCTGGAAGGATACCTCCTTTGCTCACCGTGCTTTGCTGATGAAAAACGCAGCACAGCTTCTCCGTCATAAAAAGGCTGACCTTGCCTTTCTCATGACCCTGGAGATGGGAAAGCTTTTGCGCGAATCGGAGGCCGAAATAGAAAAATGTGCGTGGGTTTGCGATTTTTATGCCGATCATGCAGCCAGGATGCTGGAAGACGAAATGGTTGTGACCGATGCAACCCGAAGTTTTATTGCTTTTCAGCCAATGGGTGTCATCCTGGCGGTTATGCCCTGGAATTTTCCCTTCTGGCAGGTGGTCAGGTTTGCTGCTCCGGCCCTGATGGCTGGAAATGCAGCGGTGCTGAAGCATGCATCAAATGTGCCCGGTTGCGCGCTGACCATTGAAAAAATTTTCAGGGAGGCAGGATTCCCGGCCAACCTGTTCAGGGCCCTGATGATCCCCCCGGGGGCGGTTGAAGCAGTCATCTCGCATCCATCCGTCGTTGCAGCCACACTCACCGGCAGTGAAGCCGCAGGAAGCCACGTTGCCTCGCTTGCCGGCAAACTCCTTAAAAAAACCGTGCTTGAGCTGGGCGGGTCAGATCCCTTTATTGTACTGGATGACGCCGATCTTGAAATGGCAGTCAGAACAGCAGTTTCCGCCCGCATGATCAACCAGGGGCAAAGCTGCATCGCCGCGAAGAGGTTTATCGTGATGGACCAGGTAGCCGGACAGTTTGAAACAGGGCTAAGGCAAGCCTTTACCAAACTCAGGATTGGCGACCCAATGGATCCCGAAACAATGGCCGGCCCCCTGGCCCGGCCCGACCTGGTTGATGAGATAGAAAACCAGGTGAAACTGTCTGTGCAGGCTGGTGCACGGCTGGTGACAGGCGGAAATCGTCCCGATCGCCCCGGCTGTTATTTTGAACCCACCATACTTGCCGATGTGAAGGAGGGCATGCCGGTTTATTCCCAGGAAACCTTTGGCCCTGTTGTTGCCATCATTCCGGTTCACAGTGAGGAGGAAGCTGTCAGGGTTGCCAATGACTCAAGCTTCGGGCTTGGCGGCTGTGTATGGACCCGCAACCTCGAACGCGGCGAATCGGTAGCCCGCAGGGTGGCCACCGGTGCCATGTTTGTAAATGGGATGACAAAATCCGACCCTCGGCTTCCCTTTGGCGGGATTAAAAAATCGGGATACGGGAGGGAGCTCGGAACCTTTGGAATAAGGGAGTTTGTGAATATTAAGACGATATGGATAGGGTGATTGGGAAATGCAAAGTGCAAAGTGCAAAGTGCAAAATGCAAAATGCAAAGTGCAAAGTGCAAAATGCAAAATGCAAAGTGCAAAGTGCAAAGTGCAAAGTGAAAATTGATTATTGAAAATTGGTCATTTATAACAAAAAGTTCTTATTTTTGCACCCTCAAATTGAGGCGGGGTAGCTCAGATGGTTAGAGCGTCGGATTCATAACCCGGAGGTCTCGAGTTCAACTCTCGATCCCGCTACACAGGAAAGTCCTACATTGTAGGACTTTCTTCATTTTCAGGGGTTCCCCGAGGTAAGGAATCGAGGTAAGGAATTTTTCCAAAGAACCTCCATTTTTCAGCTCAAATCGTTAACTAGAATCTTCAAACCAGCCGTCTTCTTCACCGCTACCATTTGGTCTCTATAATGCTTAGTGACTACCGCATCATTACTATGGTCGCTAACCAGCGTTGTAGCATCCCTACCAAATTGGTTTTCTGATTCGTTCATATAGTTTTACGAAGTTCTTTGAAATGTCTACGATTTTTTCTTCTACCAATCCCCTTTTCATCGTGGTTGCCAAAATATCCTGTTGAACTCTTCTTCTGTAAATGTAACAGGATCGTATGCAACGGAATGACAGGTCACCAGGGTAAATAAACCCTACGAAAGTTCTTATTTCTAATTGGTGGGGTTTAAATTTGGAGGAATTACCTACCATCAAGTTGAATAAGGTTTATAGGCAGAGCGACTTGGTCCTTATCTGCCTGTTAAGTGAAAACTGTGATATTGAGGCCCTGTATGGAAAAGTAACAATAACAGAGCTTCTGCGGTGAATACTGGAAATTTCTGAATGTCCTCAAAAAAAAACCCACCGTTTCCGGCAGGTCTTTTTCGCATTTTGCTATTTGCATTTTGAACTATTTGTTGACAAGCACCTTCCTCACAACCTTGTGGTCGCTGTTGAAGAACACCACCGAATAAACCCCGGTAGCTATCGGGCGAAGATCAACCTGCTTTTCAAATGTGCCATTTACTTGCACATCCTTCAGTTCGTAAATCTTTGCTCCCAGCTGGTTGAAGATCATGATCGAATAGGATTCATTGACCGCATTGGTAATCGATACCGTGAACCTGCCTTCGCTCGGTACAGGAAAAATGTTGAAATTGCCGGATAGCAACTCATGAACCTCGGTTACAACAACCCATACCAGGTTCGATACCGGCGAAGAACAACCGTTAAGGGTTACCACACATGAGTAATTCCCCGTGTTGTTCGTCACCGTGTAGGATTGGCCCGTGGCACCGGCTATTATGCTGCCTTCATAGTACCACTGGTTGCCCGTTGCGGCATTGCTGGTAAGCACAATGCCTACGGCGGTTACTACCGGGGCAGGTGGTGTTGCATTGATCGTAACGGCAAAGTTCGGGGATACTGTCCCGCTTCCGCAGGTGTTGGTTCCATTTACAGTGATCACGCCAGTGCCTGCGGCTGGTCCAAAGGTCACCATGATGTTTTTAGTGGTGGCCCCCGAAGTGATGGTGGCTCCGGCAGGTACGGTCCAGGCATAGGCAGTTGCATTGGCAATGGCCGGCACACTGTAACCAACATTCGAGGTGCCTGTACAAACAGAAGCAGGACCGGAAATAATCCCGGCTGCTGCAGGTAATGGATTGACGTTTACGGCAAATGGCGGTGAAGCGGTTCCATTTCCGCAACTGTTGGCCCCGGCAACGGTGATGTTCCCTGTTGTCGCACCGGCTGCAAAATCAACCGTGATGTTCCTGGTCCCTGCCCCGGTCGCGATAGTGGCGCCAGCCGGCAAGGTCCATGTAAACGAAGTGGCGTTGAGGATATCGCCGCACGAGTAGGCAACCCCGTTGGTCCCGGCACAAAGCGAGGCGGTCCCGGTGATGACTCCTGCCGCGTTGGGCATGGGGTTTACAAAGAGGTTGTATACGCCCGGCACGACAGAAGGACAGCCGGATGCATTGCTGTATGTAACGCCGACCGTTTGTGCACCCACACCAGTCCATGTTACATTTATGGCACTGGTTCCCTGGCCCGAAACGATGGCCCCGCCGCCGGAAACAGTCCATGAGTAACCAGTCATCCCGCTTTCCGTATAGTAAAGGTTGCCCGTAGAACCAACACAGGGGGCATTGTTGCTGCCGATGGTGGGCACGGGGGACGGGGTTACGGTAACCGGGAATGAGGTGGGGACAACTGCAGCACAACCGTTTGCATTTGTATAAGTTACACCAACTGACTGTGCTCCCGGGTTATTCCAGGTCACAGTCACCGTGTTGCTTACTGAAATGCCACCTGCAGTAATTGTGCCTCCCGGTGAAACAGTCCATACATACCCTGTCATCCCTGACTGGGTTGTATATACATTGCCGGCAACGCCCTGGCATACCGTGCCGGTTCCCGTGATGGCGGGCACCGGCAATGGGTTGACCGTTACATTGTAGACCGTTTGTGAAGCGGCCGTGCAGCCGTTGCCGTTAGTATAATTAACGGCTACAGTCTGTGGGCCGGAGGTGTTCCAGGTGACCGTTACCGTGTTGTTGGTCGCGGTTCCACCGGCTGTAATCGTTCCGCCGGGAGAAACAGTCCATGAATAGCCGGTCATCCCTGGCTGGGTGGTGTAAACATTCCCGGGGGAATTCAGGCAAACACTTGCAATTCCTGTGATTGCCGGCACAGGCAGCGGGTTTACGGTTACATTGTAAACCGTTTGTGAGGCGGCTGTGCATCCGTTGCCATTTGCGTAATTTACCTTTACCGTCTGGGTCCCGATTGTGTTCCAGGTAACCGTCACCGTATTGCTGGCAGCTGTGCCGCCGGCCGTAACCGTTCCCCCGGCCGAAACGGTCCAGCCATAGCCGGTCATCCCGGCCTGGGTGGTGTAAACATTCCCGGTCGAATTCAGGCATGCGGTGGCATTACCGGTGATGGCAGGCACCGGCAATGGGTTGACCGTTACATTGTAGACCGTTTGTGAAGCGGCCGTACAGCTGTTCCCGTTGGTGTAATTAACGGCTACAGTCTGTGGGCCGGATGTGTTCCAGGTGACAGTTACCGTGTTACTTGCCGCGGTGCCGCCGGCTGTTATTGTTCCCCCGGCCGAAATAGTCCAGCCATAGCCGGTCATCCCGGCCTGCGTAGTGTAAACATTCCCGGTTAAATTCAGGCATGCGGTAGCATTACCGGTGATTGCAGGCACCGGCAATGGGTTGACCGTTACATTGTAGACCGCTTGTGAAGCGGCCGTGCAGCCGTTGCCGTTAGTATAATTAACGGCTACAGCCTGTGGGCCGGAGGTGTTCCAGGTGACCGTTACCGTGTTGTTGGTCGCGGTTCCACCGGCTGTAATCGTTCCGCCGGGAGAAACAGTCCATGAATAGCCGGTCATCCCTGGCTGGGTGGTGTAAACATTCCCGGGGGAATTCAGGCAAACACTTGCAATTCCTGTGATTGCCGGCACAGGCAGCGGGTTTACGGTTACATTGTAAACCGTTTGTGAGGCGGCTGTGCATCCGTTGCCATTTGCGTAATTTACCTTTACCGTCTGGGTCCCGATTGTGTTCCAGGTAACCGTCACCGTATTGCTGGCAGCTGTGCCGCCGGCCGTAACCGTTCCCCCGGCCGAAACGGTCCAGCCATAGCCGGTCATCCCGGCCTGGGTGGTGTAAACATTCCCGGTTGAATTCAGGCAGGCGGCGGTACTGCCGGTGATGGCCGGCACAGGCAAAGCATTTACAGTAACCGGGTAGGTTGAAGCTGTGCCATTCCCGCAAGCGTTGGAACCCCCGGCCGTAATGTTCCCGGATGATGTGCCAAAAGTGACCGTTATCGTGTTTGTACCATTGCCACCCGTAATAATGGCGCCGGCAGGCAACGTCCATATATAACCTGTGGCATTTGTGATTGCTCCAACGGAGTATACGTTTCCTGCTGAGGATGCACATACGGCAGCCGGACCCGATATCGCTCCTGCTACTGCCGGCATCGGACAGACGGTAGTGAAAGTAAGGTCATTGCCATAAGATGTTCCGTTTGCACTGGTCCCGACAATCCTGAAATGATACGTTGTATTTGGTATAAGACTGTTGATTGCAGCTGTTACAGGTGTGACACTGTTACCGGTGACCGGGGAAGGCACGCCGGGAACGGTAGTTCCATAAGCCGTGGTCAGCCCGTATTCGAAAGTAACTATTGTTGAAGCACCATTGGCATTGACCGTTCCGTTCAGCGAAGCAGTGGTTGCCGCAACACCGGTTGCCGCCGTGGTCACTATATCCGGCAGGGGAGACAGGCTTATTCCCATATGGTAAACGGAGGTGTTCTGACCTGACAAGGTAAAAGGACATCCACCTGCCGACCAGTTTCTCCTGTTAGCCGAAAGGTTTGTATAAGCCGCACTGAATCCCGTGGCTCCCGGAACAGCACATTGACCGACATCAACAATCAAACTTTGAGCAGGATCATACAGAAACGGCGTATCAAGTGTGAATGTCAGCCAGGTACCCGCCGCTGCCGACAACGTAACAGAGGACCTGTAATAAACTGTGGTAAGCGTCCCGGTGTAAAAGGTGCCTGTAGGTAAAGATGTAATAGCCGATTGTCCCAGTTTCAGGGTTAAGTCTGTAAATGTCCATGGTCCCAAAGGAAAAGAGGGACTGATAAAAAATGAAATACTTGTAATATTTCCGGAAGGGGCAACTGATGGCTGATTTAACTCACCGGGGAGATAAAGCAGCTGAACATCTTTACCTGCCGGCATATTAAACGGGAATGCATTTGAACCCGAACCCGCTGTGTTATAATTGTAATACTGGGGAGGTATATTGGTCATGAAGGTAAGATCATCGCCGTAAGATGTTCCGTTTGCATTGGTACCGACGATCCTGAAATGATACAGCGAATTGGGAGTCAGGCCTGTAATTGCGCAGGTAACCGGTATGACGCTGTTGCCGGTGACCGTGGAAGGCACTCCGGGAACGGTAGTTCCATAGGCAGTGGTCAGCCCGTATTCGAAAGAAACTGCTGTTGAATTGTTATTGGCATTCACCGTACCGTTAAGTGAAGCCGTGGTTCCCGCAACCCCTGTTGCAGCTGTGGTCACAACATCCGGCAAGGGAGATATGTCAATTCCCATATGGTATACGGAGGTGTTCTGACCTGACAAGGCAAAAGGACATCCGCCTGTCGACCAGTTTCTCCTGTTACCCGACAGGTTTGTATAAGCCATACTGAATCCCGTGGCTCCCGGAACAGCGCATTGACCGATATCAACAATCAAACTTTGAGCAGGATCATACAGAAAAGGCGTATCGAGTGTGAAAGTCAGCCAGGTACCCGCCGCTGCCGACAAGGTAACTGAGGACCTGTAATAAACTGTTGTAAGCGTTCCGGTGTAGAAGGCGCCTGTAGGTAAAGATGTAATAGCCGATTGTCCCAGTTTCAGTGTTAAGTCAGTATATGTCCATGGTCCCAAAGGATAAGAGGGACTGATAAAAAACGAAAGACTTGTAATATTTCCGGCCGGGGCAACAGATGGCTGATTTAATTCACCAGGGAGAGAAAGCACCTGAATATCTTTACCTGCCGGCATATTAAGCGGGAATGCATTTGAACCCGAACCCGCTGTGTTGTAATTGTAATACTGGGGCTGGGCAGTTAGCGAATTGTTCAATCCTGCAATCATCAATAGGATTGAAATACCGATGAGTAAATTTTTCATAGTTCTGGTTTTGAGTTAAGGAAGGTTAATTGAGGCTGCATTCATGCAGGTTATGAGTTGAGGATGTGATTAACGACTTTATAAAAAACAGCTCGAAAAAAACTATATTATGGATGAAAAAACCGTGGTTTCCTTCATTTCACGAATACAAAAACCGGGAAAACAATAATATCTGATGATACGCCCCGAAACAGGTTAAACGGATATTAATGTTATAAAGATAACACTATTTTTTAAACACAAACTTTTATCATAACAATTGAAAAGAAAACAGTTTCCTCAAAAGCAACCCGGGCATGAAACAGGTGAACAGTACCACTCCATTTATGATAAAACCAGGATTCTGAAAATCAGGATACTAATGCCCGGAAAAGGAAATTAATTTGACCAGGTAACCAGAAAAACCTAAATTCGGATAAGGTTCCAAACGGCCTCATCTTCAACCGCCTTGCGCCAGAACTATGAAGTTATGCAAACTGACCATCTTTCTCCTGCTTCTTTACGGCGCTCCGTCAGGGCGCAGCGGTACAAGCTCTTTATCTCGAAGGACCGCGTGGTTGCTGATACGTTTTTTAAAGGCTACATCATCCCGGAGCCATATCGCTGGCCTTACAGGTAAACCTTTACAAGATACAATTTTTTCAGGATTCAGTGCCCTGACCAGTGGTTTGTTTTATATGAGTACGAGTGGGAATTTCAGTGGATTCGCAACCCTCTTTTGGTCATCCACTTCATTGGGAACGACCAAAGCATTATCTCACGGAATGAATTTTTACAACTATTCTGTGTCCTTATATCCCTCTTCCAGAGCTAATGCATTTCCAACCAGATGTTTGAAAGATTGAATCCTGTTCCCAGCAACAATCCCTGAGTGGTTGCACCCTTCATCCGGTGAAGTATAGTTATGATATTATTCCAACCGAGGTAAGGAATGAGGTAAGGTAAAAGGGTGGATTTTGGGGGTGAGGTAAGGAATACCATAAAATTGATTCCATTTCACCAACTGATATATTGTTTATTACAGATATATCTAATTACATAGGTCGATTTCATAACCCGGAGGTCACGGGTTTAACTACATCCTGTAGTTTCCTTGTCATGAAAACCCTTGTAAGGAATCCAAGCGCAACGTTCTTCTCAAATCCTTCACC
>JBAXFZ010000152.1:0-9001 GCA_037139685.1 Bacteroidota bacterium | reverse complement strand
GCAGCGGCAGGAGGGTGTTTCTACCCTGGGTTCGCTCAATATCTGGTACGACGAAACCGTTCAGCGGCTCAATACCGATGACAGGGGAATCCTGCTCGGCGCCTTCTCAGGGACCGACCGCATCATCACGGTGATGCAATCGGGTCAATACAAACTTAGTTCCTTCGACCTCTCAACCCATTTTGACGAGGATATGATCCTGATCGAAAAGTATGACCCGGAGAAGGTCTATACAGCCGTTTACCTTGAGAATGAATCGAAACAATACTATATAAAACGTTTCAGGGCTGAGCTTTCCGATAAGAAGGTAGAATTCGTGGAACCTCCCGACAAACTGGTGCTTTTCACCATAGATCCCTATCCCAGGCTGGAACTGGTGTTCGACATGAAGTTCAAAACCAAGGGAACCGAAGTTGAAGAGGTCGTGGCCCATGAATTTATCGGGGTGAAGGGCATTAAAGCCAAGGGGAAACGCCTGGCGCTGCATACCCTTAAAAAAATCTCCTGGCTCGAACCTCTGGAGGTTGAAGAACCAGCTGAAACCGAAGATGAGCCGGCCGATGATGAAACAGGAATTCCGGGTATGGAAGATGAACCATTCGTTGAATCGGATGAATCGGATGAGGAAATTGGGGAATTGGAAGAGCCGGAGGTCATTGGGGTCATACCCGATTTGGCAGATGATGATATGACCGGTTCGCCCGCAGGCGACCCCGGACTGAAATTCCGTCTTGATTCTGTCGATCCCGCTGAAACCGCGACTGCAGAGGATCTGAATGAAACGGATGAATCGTCGCCAATGGAGGGATTGACCGGCACGCTGCTGAAGGCTCCGGAATCTCTTTCACAACCCGGACAGCAGCGCAAAAAACGTCCGCGGATCCCGAAGCCCGACCCATCGGCGGGATCCAAAAAAGAGGACGACGATCCCGGTGACACTTTCCAGATGGAACTGCCACTTTAAAAATCACCACTTGTAATCATTGAATTTCTAATGAACATATTGATTTTTGTATTTTTTTTTTGCCATTTCGCCATTTAATAACTTGATTGATCTTTATTATACCAGAGAAACAGGTTTATGGAAATTTTTGCAAGCAGATGAAGACTTCCTGATCGTAACAGGTACAATTGTGATTAATCAGATTTTTTTTTCACCATTTCGCTATTTCGCTATTTATTAACATTATTCCCCAAATATGTCCGCTTTGATTCCCGACAATAACGTTTTAAAAATTACCGATACAGTAAGCTGGATTGGCGTGCTTGATCACGACATAGTTACCTTTGATGTGGTAATGGAGACCAAATACGGTACCACCTATAACTCCTATTTTATTGATGCTGAAAGAAAAACCGTTGTAGAAACGGTTAAGGAGAAATTCTGGGATGTTTACCTGGCAAAGCTCAAAACGCTTACTGATCCCTCCGGGATTGAATTTATCGTTGTAAACCATACAGAACCAGACCATTCCGGGTGCATCGCACGGCTCCTTGAAATTGCTCCCCGCGCCAGGGTGGTGGGCAGCGGAAATGCAATCCGTTACCTGAAAGACTTGTTGGGCTTCGAGTTTCCCCATATCATCGTAAAGGATGGCCAGACGCTCGACCTTGGAAACTGCACGCTGCAGTTCGTTGCGGCTGCCAACCTCCATTGGCCCGATTCGATCATGTCATACCTGCAGGAGGAGAAACTATTGTTCACCTGCGACATTTTCGGCGAACATTACTGCAACGACAGGATGTTCGATGATGAGGTAGGCGATTTTGACGATGCTTTCCGCTATTACTACGATGTGATAATGAAACCCTACAGCAGGTTCATGATCCAGGCCATTGAACGCATCCGCCCCCTTGACATTGTCACCATTTGCCCGGGACATGGCGCCATTCTGCGGAAGAACTTGAAGAAATATGTGGATCTCTCTGAAAAATATGCCCGTGAAGCCTTGAATGAACAGGAGCCAAACCGCATCTTCGTGGGATATGTGTCGGCATACCAGAATACCGGCGTGATTGCAGCAATGATTGCCGATGGCACGCGACAGGCGGGCGACATTCATGTTGATCTGTGCGACCTTGAAAAAATGGGAATGGCCGACATTGAACAAAGGATCATCAAGGCCTCCGCCATTGTGCTCGGTTGTCCCACCTTCAGCCAGAATGTGCTGCTGCCCATCTACCAGGTATTTGCACTCATCAACCCGATCCGCGACAGGAACAAGCTGGCCGCGGCCTTCGGTTCGTACGGCTGGAGCGGGGAGGGTGCCAAAATCATGACATCTGCCATGAATAGTCTGAAACTCAGCGTTATTGATGACGGGTTGATGATCAAATTCACCCCTCACCATGATACGATGATCAAATGTGTTGAATACGGCAGGAATTTCGGGGAAAAATTCCTTCGGGGTGTCTAACCAGGTACTTCAGAAGATTCAATATTTTAAGCCGGTTCATGGATGAAATTCATCCATAAATACTAAATTTGCATCTTTGCAGTTATCTTTCATGATCACCATTTGGAACCAGTTGTGAAATTCAAAAATCACCCGCTTCTCCTTCTCTTTATCCTTCTTGCCGGGTTGTTCGCCCTGCAGTCGTGCATGCCCGAGCGGAAAATTGCAAATACCTTCGTTAAATCAGCCGGCACGCTTAATTTGCTGGTAATTCCCCCCGATAATGTATTCAAGTACAACCACAAGGGAGAGTCGGTAGATGGTTTTGATGAGATGACAAAGGATCAGCAGGATTCAGCCCTTTGGGTTGACAGCCGGTTTGTGCAATATCTCAGCGACAGCCTGGTCCTTGAAAATTATATGAACAATTTTATCGGTGAATTGCGTTTGCTGGGATTCAATGTATACCTTTCGAGCGCCATCGATTCGTTTATGACGGGAAAACCCCAGTCATACGTGGTTGACCTGGCCCAGGTGCAGCTGGATGAATACTTTTACCCGCTTGAGGACCAGGAGTCATACATGGATACAGTTTATTATAAAAAGACCAACCTCAATGCAGTCGATTTTGCCTGCTGGTTTGACCTGAGCAAAGCCAATACCGAGAATGCCAAAAAGACTGTGCTTTATTCCTCATCCACCTCCTATGATTCCTTCGAAGGAAGGTTTTATTCCGACCCGTTTACCGGCAGGGTGCGCTATAAATACAGCATCGATTCCTTATCCTTACGAGATATATACGAGATGGCCAACTACCTTGGAAAAAAGCATGCAGACTACCTGTTTGATTTCTTTATGAATCAATATATTGCGAAACATCTGCCCGAAGGGACGACCATCCAGGATTACTATCACTACAACCGGACCCGGCAGAGCTTTTCACCGGCAGACGACGACCGGTTCGATATCCTTAAAAATAAATAAAGGAAGCCTTTCGCAAGGAATGACCTATGTCCTGGCGTATGGGATGTCAGACTGGCTCCCGAATTCACCCTTCAGGAATTTGAAATAACCGGCAACGGCAATCATGGCAGCATTGTCGGTGGAATATTGAACGGGAGGGATGAATATATTCCAGCCCCTCTCGTGCCGAGCAGTCTCCAGTGCTTTTCGCAGGCCTGAGTTCGCCGAGACGCCGCCTGCAATGGCAACATCAAGGTATTGCGACCCATTGCGGGTTTTTTCAAGGGCAAGTGTGAGTTTTGTCATCAAAACCTCAATGATTGTGGCCTGGATGGAGGCACTCAGGTCGTGTTTGTTTTTTTCGATGAAATCCGGATCCTTTTTTAATTCATCACGAAGGAAATAGAGGAAGGATGTCTTTAACCCGCTGAAGCTGAAATCCAGTCCCCCGATGTTGGGTTTTGCAAAGCTGAAGCGCGTGGGATCGCCTTCACGGGCAAGTTTGTCAATCAACGGGCCTCCTGGATAGGGGAGGCCCATGATCTTTGCCGATTTGTCGAATGCCTCCCCGGCGGCATCGTCAATGGTCTGGCCGATCACCTCCATATCAAAATAATCGCGGATCAGCACAATCTGGGTGTGACCGCCTGAAACGGTAAGGCAAATAAAAGGAAATCCGGGAACGGGATTTGTTCTTTCACCATTCCTTATAAAATGGCTAAGGATGTGGGCCTGAAGATGATCTACCTCAATCAGCGGGATGTTCATCCCAAGCGAAAATGCCTTGGCGAAAGAGGTCCCCACCAGCAAAGATCCCAGCAGTCCGGGTCCCCTTGTAAAGGCAACGGCCGAAAGTTGATTTTTGTGTATATTTGCTTTTTGGATGGCTGTATCAATTACAGGAATAATGTTTTGCTGATGGGCACGCGAGGCCAGCTCCGGGACAACACCTCCGAAATTTCTGTGGACATCCTGGCCGGCAGTCACATTTGAGAGGATTACATCATCCATAATGACAGCTGCAGATGTATCATCGCAGGAAGATTCAATACCTAGAATATATTTTTGCATAACGAAAGGCAAAATTACCATTAAAACTGTTTCAAAAATACTGCTCTACAGCTTTACGGCGATTTTCTCACTGCTGTTTACCTTTTACCTTGTATTCAGGAGCGATGCCGTGCAAACCATGATGGCCCGCCTGGGTGCAGATTACCTGTCAAAAGCGCTGAAAACCGACTGCAGGATCAGGGGATTCGATATTTCTTTAAGGAATGGCATTATCATCGAGGACATCTCAATTACCGACAAACACAATGAGATCCTGTTTTCGGCCCATGAACTGGGTGTGAAGCCCGGGTTCATTAAATTCGGCAAACACAGGCTCCATGTCAGCAGGGTTTACATTGACAAAGGGAATATTCAGCTTATTACCTATAAGGGCGACAGCACACTGAACCTCCAGTTTATCATCGACCATTTTGCATCCGGGGATAAGGGCATAAAAACCGATACAACCCCATCGGTTCCATGGAACCTGTCGGTCTCGACAATACAACTGGCCGACACCCGGTTCCATATCCAGGATAAAAATGCCGTTCCCACAGTTTCAGGGATGGATTACACCAATATCGACGTGTCAGCCATCAACCTTGACCTTACAGATGTGGCCTTTGTCGGGGATACCATACACGCCAACATCAGGCACCTTGCCGCACGCGAGCGATGCGGGTTTGTACTGCATAACCTGAGCGGGGAGTTCCAGGTTGGTCCTGCCTATCTCAAGGCTCATCATCTCAAAATCCTAACCGACAATTCCGATGTTGCCCTTAAGTTCGACTTCCTTTATGACCATTGGGGGGCATACAACGACTTCCTGAACAAGGTAAATATTGTTTCAACCATTGAGCCTTCGTATCTCGACCTGCAGGACATCGGCTATTTTGCACCGGAACTGCTGGTAATGAAGGACAGGATCCGTCTTTCGGCCAATATTAAGGGAACTGTAAACAACTTCAAAGTGCGGGACCTCCGTTTCGGTTTCGGGAAAAATACCTTTTTCTACGGCAATGTCAGCGCTTCAGGCTTGCCCGATGTCCAGGAGACATTCATTGATTTGAATATCAAGGCGATGAATACAAACAAGGAGGATATTGAATCATTGCTGATCCCCGGGGAAATGCGGAAAATCGAATTGCCGGGAATTCTGGCAAATATCGGCGTGGTGGGCCTTAAAGGCAACTTTACCGGATTTTACAATGATTTTGTCGCAAATGCCCACCTGACAACAGATATTGGCAGCATCGGAACCGATCTCACACTGATAAAGCAAAAGGAAAGCAAACTTCTCGGGTACAAAGGGCAGCTCAGTGTTGAATCGTTCGATATCGGGAAACTTACAGGAAACCCGAAGTTGCTAGGCATCATCTCACTTAAGGCAGATGTCACAGGTAAAGGATTAAGGGAAAAAACGGCAGATCTCCTGATGAACCTGCATATCGATTCGGTATACATGAACAGGTATAACTATAAAAACCTGGGTGTTTCCGGATCTTTTGCCGATCAGAAATTCAATGGTAAATTCAATATAAAAGACCGTAACCTGGATATGGATTTCAACGGGCTGATCGACCTGGCGGATTCGCTCCCGGCCTTTGATTTTACTGCCAGGATCCTGCATGCCGGGTTATTCCAGCTCAACCTGCTTAAACACGATTCGGTCGATGACCTTGCCACCCGCGTGAAGGTCAGGTTCAAGGGGACCAACCTCGACAACATCGATGGCTCGATTCATATCGACAGCCTTGAATACCAGGAGGGATTTAAATTGATCACCCTGGACCATTTTTCGTTGCTTACACGCCAGGATACTGCATCAGGGAAAAGCTACCATCTTCAGTCTGATTTTGTCGATGCTGATGTGACGGGGAATTTTTCGTTTAAGGCACTGATCCCCTCCCTGAGTACTTTTATCCAGAATTACCTGGCGTCATTCACAATGAACGACTCGCTTATCGACAGCAAACAGGGCCATTCAAACCAGGTGATGAACTATGAAGTCCGCTTCAAAAATTCGGAGGAGCTTACCAATGTATTCCTCCCTTTTCTGAAGATTTCCCCGGGCTCCGCTTTTAACGGATCGTACAATGAGGATAAGGGAACGATGGCTGTAAAGGGCAGCTCCCCGGCACTTTTCCTGGGGAACATCGAGTTCGATGACTGGTTTCTCAATGCTGAGAATACAATGGACGACCTGCTGGTTAAATCCGGGGCTTCGCGCGTTTACCTGAAACGTGCATCGAGGAAGGATTCGCTGGAGGTGCGGGTGGATGAGTTCAAACTGACTTCAAACATCAGGCACGACAGCATCCAGTACAAACTGGGATGGAAGGCCTATTCAAAGCCCAGTGAGCTGGACGGTTATGCAAGTTTCAGGAAAAGCCCGGTCATCGAGCTGAAAATGAGGAATTTTCACATGTTTTTCGATGAGAAATACTGGACAATCGATCCCGGCAATTTTGTTCAGATCGACAGCTCTTCCATACGGTTGTCGAAGGTGTCCTTCTTTTCCGGCGAGCAGTACCTGAAGGCCGACGGCATCCTCTCCGGGTCCAAAAAAGACACGCTTGACCTGACATTCAACAAAGTCGATATTTCACGGCTTGACCAGCTGATCGGCAGCAATGCCGTTGATATCGACGGGGTTCTCAGCGGCAACTGCAAGCTGACCAATCCATACAAAAACCTGGCCGTGCTTGCCGATCTCAGGATCAACAAACTGAAATTCAATAAGGAACTGCTGGGAGATGCAACCTTCAAAGTTAAATTTGACCTTGAGGCCGCCCGGTTTGATCTCCTGTCGGAGATCATATACACAGGAAATATCGGGACCAACATACCCCTGTCGCTCTCAGGGAGCTATGTCATGAATAAAAAAAATCCGCACATAGATTTTGACCTTGTCCTTAAAAACCTGAACCTGAAGATGGTCGGTCCATTTGTATCAAGCTTCATGACGGGTGTAAACGGCTTTGCCTCAGGTCATGTAAAGATCAGGGGGACTTTAAATAGTCCGGCAATGACCGGGCAATTAAAGATGACCCGGACCGAATTTAAGATTAACTACCTGAATGTGCCATACTCCTTTGCCGATATCGTAACCATCGACACAAACGCATTCATATTCAACAATATCACGGTTTTTGACTCACTGGGACATAAGTCAGTCCTGAATGGCAAAATCACCCACCATAATTTCAGCAACATCTGGCTGGACCTGCATGTGGCTATGGACGATTTTGCAGCTTTCAACAACAGCCGTGCACAAAACAACCTTTTTTACGGGAATGCCCGAGCTACCGGAACCGCTAGTATTACCGGCCCTCCCGAAAATATAAATATTACAGTAAAGGCTTCCAACGGGGGGAAAACGCATGTTGTTATCCCGATTGACCTCACCCGGTCGGTCGGGCAAAACGATTACATAATTTTCGTCAACCCCAATGCCGATTCCCTCGAAAAGTTAAAGGAGAAACCCCGCATGAACTCCACTGGGCTTTCACTCGATCTGGGGCTTAGGATTAACCAGGATGCCGAAGTGGAGGTTTTCTTTCCCAACCAGCTTGGCAGCCTCAAGGGATCGGGAAGCGGGAACCTGCTGATGGGCATGACCCCGACCACCCCCTTTTCCCTGTCGGGTATATATACAGTGAACAAGGGATTCTTTCTCTTCCAGCTGAAAAACTACCTGCGCCTCCCCATGTCGATCAAGGAGGGTGGCACCATCAGCTGGACTGGAGATCCTGCCGATGCAAATATCTCTATAAGTGCGGTCTTTAAAACAAAAGCCCCTTTAAAAGGGATCGTTCCTTCAACCTCCGAACAGGAGGGACTTCGCATTCCTGTTGAATGTATCATCAGGCTCAACGGGAAGCTGATGAATCCCGACATATCCTTTGCAATTAACCTGCCGAATGTTGAGGAGAGCATCAAATCGCAGGTTTTTGCCATGATCGACACCAACAATACAGCAGTCATGGCCGACCAGACAATTTACCTGCTGGTTATGAACCAGTTCAAACCGGTTGTCTCGAACTCCGGGACCGCGGTGGATGTAAGCGGAACTGCCGTATCACTGGTCACCAACCAGATCAACAGCCTTATCTCACAGATCTCGCCCAAGGTCAACGTTAACATGAATTATAAACCGGGGACCAGCACCACCCAGCAGGAATTCGATGTGGGCATCTCGACCCAGCTCTTCGATGACCGGCTTCTTATTGACGGAACTTTCGGGATGAATTCATACACAAATAAAACGGCTGCGCAGCAATCGAACACTTATGTCGGCGATATCAACATCGAGGTTGTGCTCAACAAGAACCGTCGCTGGCGTGCGCGTGCCTTTAACCGCACTAACACACTGAATATCCTGAACTACAATGCGCCCTATACCCAGGGTGTCGGTCTCAAATACCAGCGCGACTTTTCAACATTCGGTGAATTGTTCTTTTTTACAAAAAAACAGGAAAACAACTAGTTTTCAACAATATAATATCTGAGCCATGAAACAGGTTTATCTTTTCCTAATCTCATTTTTCATAATGGGATTTCCGCTCTTTTCACAGGTGGTCATTAACCAG
>JBAXFZ010000151.1:0-9011 GCA_037139685.1 Bacteroidota bacterium | reverse complement strand
TGGGAATGAAATACGGTATTTATTCCGATGCCGGGTCCTCCACGTGCCGGGGCAGGCCGGGAAGCAAAGGACACGAGTTTCAGGACGCATTGACCTATGCTTCCTGGGGCATTGATTACCTGAAGTACGACTGGTGCTCACATGGCACACAGGATGCGGAATCCTCCTATCGTCTGATGCGTGATGCCTTGTATAAAGCCGGGAGACCTGTGGTTTTCAGCATCTGTGAATGGGGAAAGAACAAGCCCTGGGAGTGGGGCAGGGATATTGGTCATTCATGGCGGACAACTCCGGATATTATAAACTGTTTTGATGGCAGAAACATATTGGGAGGAATGGGTGTCATGCAAATAATCGACCGTATGGCTGAACTCGCCAGTTACGCGGGACCAGGGCACTGGAATGATGCCGATATGCTGCAGATCGGGAACGGCAAACTTACGGCGGATGAAGAAAGGTTACATTTCAGCATGTGGGCCATGTTTTCCTCCCCGCTGATTGCAGGCAACGATATCCGTATAATGTCTGAGGAAACCCTTTCCATTCTGACCAACCGCGAGGTGATCGCAATCGATCAGGACAAACTCGGGATATCAGCTGTCCGCTGGCTGAAAGCGGAGGACCTGGAGATATGGTTCAAACCGCTTGACCGGGGGGAATTTGCTTTCTGCCTGATAAACCGGGGCAGGGGAACAATCGCTGTCGACCAGGACTTTAAAACGACAATTAACAACCGGTATCTGATCGATGAGACATATGAAATAAGGGATCTGTGGAACCACACGGTCATCGGGAATACACGCGAACACCTGGAAGGAAGTCTAGGCCCCCATGCTGCGATTCTCGTAAGGCTTACGCCAAAGGCCAGGTAATTTGCACCTTGAAAATTAACCGGTTTTTTCTTTGCCGGCTGAGGGACGGGATTTTCCGGCTATTTTGTCAACCGCGTCAATCAATATGTCAACCTCCTCCGGGCTGTTTTCAATGCCGATGCTGACCCGTACTATTCCGGGCAGGTTTATCCGTGGGAAAAGCGTCAGGAGCAGGCGCTGAAACCCCTCTAGCCCGGGACCAACCCCCAGCAGGTGCTTTACCAGCAGATGAGCGCAATGGCAACCATAGCGCACGCCAATTCCTCTCCTCTCCGCCAATTCATGCGCCACCCTGTCGGACATGCTGCCTTTGAGAGTAAATGCTATTACGCCCCCCTTTTGGTCGAACACCGGCGAGTCGGGGTTTTTTACTCCGTAAATCCTGATGCCTGGTATCTGTCCAAGACCAAGCAAGGCCCGTTTTGTTAATGCCTGCTCCTCGTCCCTGATCACATCCATCCCGATCCGTTGCAGGAGAATGAGCGCCTTACCCAAAGCAGCAATGCCCCCGGCGTTCTCTTCGCCCGAAGACCGGATAAGTCTCATCTCCGTTGAATTGAAACAAAGCAATCCCTTTCTGACAACAAGAACGCCGCATCCGAAGGGAGCATAAACCTTATGTGCAGAGAATGCGAGATAGTCTATTCCGCACTTTTCCATCTCAATTTTACGGTGAGCAACCAACTGTGCCGCATCCACCAACAGGTGAGCGCCGTATTTGTGTGCGATCCGGCCGATCTCAGCAAGGTCGCTGAAAATACCAAGAACATTCGACGCACCGCTTACGGCAACAAGCTTAATTCGTTTCTTTCCGTATAATCGGTCATGATTATAACTGCATAAAAGTGTCTCAAATTCGGCTAAATCTATTACGCCGTCATCATTGACTGAAATACGGACCAGGGAATGGCCGGGAACCAGCCGCCATGGAAGATCGTTTGATGAGTGCTCAAGCAGGGTATTGACCAAAACCGGCTCAGCGTCGTGGCCGAAATCGCGGTTAAGGCTTTCTGCAACAAGGTTGATGGCTTCGGTGGTATTGGAGGTGAAAATCACATCGTAGGTATCAGGCGGTGCCCCAAGTGTGGTGGAAATTATTGACCTGACTTCATGAATGATCTCCGTTTGAAGATTTAATGGCTGGCGCCAAGTTTCCCTGACGGCATCCCAGACCGGGGCGAACGTTGGCGTACTGGCGGCATTGTCGAGGTTTATATAGGGACTCTGGCCTTCCTTCGTTTGAACGTGAACATTTCGGCCGATGAGAGTTAGCCTCAGTTCATCCATCAACTTTTGCCCCGAATACGCCTCCAGTTCGTCGTGATAAAGTATTCTCCCGGCATCTTTAATTTCACCTGGTGTTTCATGGAAAGTTTGATCCCCTGATTGCCTGACCATCCCCAGTGCCGAAGCAAATGCTATGATATTAATTATGGCGGGGGTTCCTGCTTCAAACCTCCCGGGTGCATCTGCCCAGATGACCCAGTTACGCGACATAAGCCTGGTCGTTCCTCCGCCTGTATTAAAGGGATTCCCATCAGGCAATGCTTTCTTTTTTACGGCCAATGCGCTGATACCGAGTGGTAAACCTATATCCCTGCTTGAAATACTCTGGCAACTGCCAGGCTCAAGCTGACCTGTCAGGGTAGCAGCTCCTCTGGTTGAACAAAAAATGACAACGTATTTTCCCTTATTCAGCCCCATGTATTCCAATACCAAATCCCTTGCTTGTTCATATAAACGCGTGGTTACCACTGAATTGCGGCCGCTTCCACGGTGAACATTGGAATAGGTTTCCAAAGTACTGTAAACTTCATGCTCAAGTTGTGCCAGTGCATCAACTGTTTTGTTGTGTTGCGAAATGCAGGTTTGCATCTCATCAGTTGGAAGACCCTCAGGCAACCCGCTGTCAGCGGCGAAAATCAAAGTCATATAATATCTTTATTTATGCAGGCTATATGGAAGAACCATAACTTATCAACCGGGTTTTTGAAATGATTTGTTCAATAAAGTTAAAAACAAGGGTTAGACCGATCACAACCGAGTAAGAAAATGAATTGAGAATTAGGTGATTCAACAAAGACAAATCTAAAAAAAATTCAAATAACATTCATGGGGAATAATCCGTGCCTGATTATTTGCAATTTGAATATTAAATATTCATTAACAAATCGTTAAATGTGAATTAGATACATGTCAGACTGCGATATTTGCAAAAAAATCACTCATGAGAATCCTATCCGGTCAATTCAACGACTCCTATTTTCCGATCATGGATGGAGTAGGGATGACAGCCCATAATTACGCCTACTGGCTGAATGAAAAGTATGGAAAAAGCATGGTTATCGCTCCAAAGGTGAAGGGGTATGAAGACACCGTCGGGTACAAGGTTCACCGCTTCAAATCAGTTCTGCTGCCGGGGATGAACCCGTACCGGGTCGGCCTGCCGCTGATCGACGTGAAATTTAAAAAGAAACTGAAAAAGATAAAATTTGACATCCTTCATGCTCACTGCCCCTTTATCAGCGGGCAGGTTGCTGTGAAACTTGCCTCAAAGCTGAATGTGCCGCTGGTTGCCACATTTCATACAAAGTACCGGGAGGATTTCAAAAAGGTGATCAATAATGACCTGTTTGCCGACTTCTTTGTAAAACTCACCCTTGATTTCTACAATGCGGCCGACCAGGTATGGGTTCCCAATAAGGCAACCGGGTTAACACTCAGCGAATATGGGTATAAGGGCAAATATGAAGTAATGCCCAACGGGTCCGACATGCATGTTCCCGATCACTCAAAACTTGTGAAATACAGGAAAAAGGGTCTTGAAATGATCGATGCCGGTAATGATGAATTCGTAATGCTGTTTGTAGGCCAACACCGCTGGGAAAAAAATGTCCGGCTGATTATTGATGCCATGATCATGCTCAAGACTGCCGGTAAAGAGTTTAAAATGGTCTTTGCAGGCGAAGGATATGCTGCAAACGAAATGATGAAAATCGTCAGGCAGAACAACCTCCAGGACCAGATCGTGTTTCTGGGCGTGATCACTGACAGACCGGAACTTCAAAATATCTATGCAGCATCGGACCTGCTGGTTTTTCCATCGGTTTATGACAACTCGCCGCTTGTGCTGCAGGAAGCGGCAGCATTTGATGTTCCTTCGGTAGTCGTACGCGGCAGTTCATCGGCCGAAGGGTTCCATGACGGGTTAAATGGCTTCCTGGTTGAGAACGAGGTAACCTCCCTGTTCAACAAGCTCAGTGAACTTTTGGAAAACCATGATGCTGTTAAAAAAGCCGGGGAAGGGGCAAGGAAAACGATCTACCACCCGTGGGAAGAGATAGTCGATGATGTTTACCTCCGGTATGCTGATATCATACGCAATCACCAGCCGGTTGTTTCAAAACAGGCCGATGATAACGAGGAAGAATAACGGGTAATTATTTTTGGGATGAATTTGAATGGAATTCCTTCCGGCTTACCTGAGCTCAAATTCCTTCAGTAACTCTTCAAACGTCTCCTTGTGACTCGGTGAGTCGGCCTGTTTTGAAGCCAGTGCATAAGCCTGCGCATAGGGGTCGTCCCTGTACCTGTAGATCTTCCATTCGCCATCATGGTATTCAAGTGCCGAGAGGTTTTCCACCCAGTCGCCTGAATTCAGGTAGGTAACAGAACCCTTCTGGTTGATGATCGTCCGGATTTCGGGTTGGTGGATGTGCCCGCAGATGACATAGGCATATCCTTTTGAAATGGCTATCCCGGCAGCGGTTTCCTCGAATTTGTTGACGTATGAAACTGCACGTTTCACGCCTTGCTTGATCCTCTGCGAAAATGATATTTTTGGCCTGCCGAGCTTCGTCAAGATAAAATTGGCGAAACTGTTCATCAGGATCAGCAGGTCATACCCGATGGAACCGAATTTGGCCAGCCATTTGCTGTGCTGCATTGTAATGTCGAATACATCGCCATGGAAAATCCAGGCCTTCTGCCCATGGAGGTCCAGCAGCAGTTTGTTGACCAGTTTAAAGGAGCCCATGTTGAAATTTACGAATTTCCTCATCAGTTCATCATGGTTGCCCGTGATGTAGGTTATCCTGGTGCCTTTTGCGATCAGCCCGGTGAGGTGCCTGATCACCATCAGGTGGGATTTTGGGAAATATCGTTTCCTGAATTGCCAGATATCGATAATATCTCCGTTCAGGATAAGTGTTTTAGGCTTGATGCTGCGCAGGTATTTCAGCAACTCCCTGGCATGGCAGCCGAAAGCGCCCAGGTGTACATCGGAAATTATGACCAGGTCGACGGCTCGTTTTGGGAAAGTGGATTGTTTCATATTTAATGAACAAAAGTATGCTCAATTCGATACCGGCATGTTAACGGGATGTTACGAAACTGTTAAATCATGATTAAGAAATCATTAAGTTTAATTAACATTCAAAAACCGGCTTTAATTAAAATGAAATTTGCAGGAAATCCAAAAGCTTTATGAAAAGAGATCGCGTTTCAAAAATGATAAATAGATTCTCAAGGCGGGAGAGCCTTCCCCTTCTCCGCGGGATGTTTGTTTTTCCGGCCGAGGCACGCAGGAAGAAAGATGCACCGGTTATTGATTTTGTTCAAATTCCGCCGGAGGCAAAGGAAACTCCCGGCGCAATCGAGCGGATTGGGAAATTAATTCAACAGACCGCTGATTTTTCCTGTTTCGAAGAGGATGGCCTGTACATTACTGCGAAGGAAGGGGCGTACCTTGGGGGATAAACAGATGAGCAATGAAATCAACGACAGTACTGTCGATGCTGACAGGTCATCGGGCAGGATCCTATGGCTGACCGATACCTACGGCGATCACAACGGCGTTTCGACTGTTCTGAAATCCATTCACCTGGAGATCAAATCACGCAACCTGCCAGTGGATATCATGGTCTGCAGCACGACCATTGAACCCGACGACCACCTCATCGTCATCAGGCCTGTTTCCCAGTTTACCCTTTCGCTGTATAAGCAACAACCGATGAGGATCCCGAATTATCTTTCGGTTCAGCGTGCCTTCAGAAAGGGGAGGTACGACCGGATCATCTGCTCCACCGAAGGGCCGATGGGAATTGCAGCACTTTGGCTTAAAAATGTTTTCTCCGCCGATGCCTGGTTTTACCTGCATACCGACTGGCTGAGTTTTGCCAGGGAGGTCCTGTCATTTGAAAAGAGAGGCCTGCATGTACTGGAGAGTTTGATGAGGGTTTACTATAAGCGGTTCGGGAATGTTTTTGTCCTGAACACCGACCAGCAGCAATGGCTTACAGGGGAAGCCATGGGCTTCGATCCGTCACAGGTGTTTCTCACGGCACACTGGGTCGACGGGATTTTTTCAGAAACAGCATCTGGCATGTGCAGGAATCTTCCATTTGACAACCAGAAACCTGTCGTACTTTATGCCGGGAGGATCAGCAAGGAAAAGGGTGTGATGGAACTGCCAGGGATCATCAGGAAAGTCAGGTCAGTGTTCCCTGAAATCCAGGTTGTCATAGCGGGTACAGGACCTGCCGAAGATGAACTGAAGAGACTTATGCCGGATGCTTACTACCTGGGCTGGGTCGCGCAGGAAACCTTGCCGGCCCTCTTCCGGGCTTCAGATATTTTGCTGTTGCCATCCAGGTTTGACACATTCAGCTGCGTTGTGCTTGAAGCATTGAGTTGCGGTTTGCCTGTTGTCGCATACAATACCAAGGGGCCCAAAGATATCCTGGAAGATTCGGTAAACGGCTACCTTGTTGAAACAGAAGAAGAGATGGCCGGCAAAGTTGTCCGTTTTTTCATTGATCCCAGTATACGGGCAAACATGAAACAGGCGGCATTCCTGAGAGCTAAGGAATACCAGGCCGGGAAGATCATGGATCGGTTGCTGCAGGATACAGGATTGCTTATGGAAAGCTGTCAGCAATGATAAAACAAACGACCGAGCCGTGGACATGGTGGAAACATGGCGTGATTTACCACATTTACCCAAGAAGTTTCCAGGATTCGAACGATGACGGAATAGGTGATATTCGCGGGATCATTCGCCGGCTGGGCTATCTAAAGGAGCTTGGCATTGATGGCATCTGGATTTCTCCCATGTACAAATCACCCATGGTCGATTTCGGGTACGATGTTTCCGGCTACCGGGAGATCGACCCCTCGTTCGGCACCATGTCGGATTTTATGGAACTTCTCGAAACAGCCCATGCTTCAGGAATCCGGGTGATCCTTGATATGATCCTGAACCACACCTCCAGCCAGCATCCATGGTTCATCGAATCGTCGTCATCAAGGTACAATCCAAAAAGAAACTGGTATATCTGGAAGGATCCTGCCGGGGATGGTCCGCCAAACAACTGGAAATCGGCAGTTGGCGGCAGTGCCTGGGAATACCATGAACAATCACGGCAATATTACATGCACTCCTTTTTTAAGGAACAACCCGATCTGAACTGGCGCGATCCTGAACTCCCGGGAGTTTTCTTTGAAGAGATGAAATTCTGGCTCGATCTGGGAGTGGATGGCTTCAGGCTGGATGTCATTAACATGATCGCCAAGGATAAAAAATTCAGGAACAACCCGGTATTGTTCGGGATCCAGGCTTTTCAGAAGCATATTTTCACCCGTAACCGCAAACGCTCCGTAACCGTTGTCACCCAAATCAGGAAAATGCTTGACCAGTATGAAAATACTACGGCGATCGGGGAGATCTATTCACTTCCCCCGGGTAATGCGAAAACTGCCGCAAAGTATCTTGGACAGGGTCACGACGGCATCCATTTAGCCTTTGATTTTTCACTGATCTTCAGTGCCTGGAATGCACACTCATATTATAAATGCATAAGAAACTGGTACGACAGTCTGCCCAAAAACGGATGGCCCTGCAATGTCCTGTCAAACCACGATCTTTTCAGGAGTATCGACAGGATTCCCTGGAGAACCAATATGGAGGAGAAGGCAAAGGTAGCCGCTGCTTTGCTTCTGACACTCAGGGGAACCCCCTTTATCTATTATGGTGAGGAAATCGGCATGCACAACGGGAACATCCGTAAACGAAACATACGTGACCCTCTAGGAAAGCGCTTCTGGCCTTTGTTTTCGGGCAGGGATAAGGCGCGGACCCCCATGCAATGGGAACGGGAGCCAAACGGCGGGTTTACCGGCGGTATTCCCTGGATGCCATTGAATAGGGATATCCGCTCACGGAATGTCAAGTTGCAGGAGGGTGAGATGGATTCGTTGTTAAACCATTACAGGAACCTTATAAAAATAAGGAGATCCAGTGAAGCCATTCAAAAAGGCTCATGGATTCCGGTCACAACCGGGCAGGGTGGCATCCTGGCCTATTTCAGGAAAACAGAAAATGAACGTATTCTGATCATCCTGAACTTCACCGGCAAACAAAAAAGTTTTTCCCTGCAGGAGCACACCTATGGCAGGGTCCTGTTCTCAACCCACAGGACCAGTGAAGAATTCAGCTACTTCCAGGATATGCGTATAGCACCTTTTGAAGCAACGATCTATAAGGTTAGTGAATAAAGCATAAAGTTTGTCGAAATCCTGCTGAAACACGATGAACTGCACTCTTCTGCAGGAAGATGGGCAGGTTCGGCCCGGGCTGTTTAGGTAAAATCACGGTATTTCTTCTGCAGTGACCTTAAAAAGTAATTTATCCCTGTCGAAAATTGCGCTTAAAGGGTGGTGGTTGAAAGACCCGTTTCGCGAAAGTGCCGTGATAGACTGTTACCCGATTTTTTCTTTACCGGGTTTGCTGGTGGTGATGGTAACATTCGCAGGATATTTTTTTGGACGCGATATCGTAAATAAACATATTACAGACCAGATCACCTCCATGTTAGGGGCCGAAACAGCCATTCAAATTCAGAACATGATTGTGCAGGCAAGCAGGATACAGAATTCAGTCCGGATGACAGTATTCGTGTTTGTCATCATCATTATCGGTGCCACAGCGGTGTTCGCGCAATTTCAGCAATCATTAAATATTATATGGGAGGTAAAGGTTGATACCCTCAAGCCGGGTACCTGGAACGTGATCAAGGTCCGGCTCTTTTCCTTTGGACTGATCGTGGCCATCGCCCTGCTGCTTATCTTAATAATTAAAAT
>JBAXFZ010000150.1:0-9039 GCA_037139685.1 Bacteroidota bacterium | reverse complement strand
AGGGAAAACTGACCGGGAGCGAATTCATCGTTTCCACAATCGTCACAACCAAACTGCTTTCCGAAATCGCTGCCTCCTTCGGCGTTGAGTATTTTGAATGCCTCACGGGCTTTAAATTCATAGCAGATGTCATCAGGCAGCATGAAGGCACCAGGCATTTCATCGTTGGAGGAGAGGAAAGCTATGGCTACCTGATCGGGGATTTTGTCCGCGACAAGGATGCCATCAGCGCATGTGCCATGATTGCTGAAACGGCAGCATGGATGGCCGACCAGGGAAAATCACTCTACGACCTGCTTATGGATATATACCTCAGGTATGGTTATTATAAGGAGGGATTGATCTCTGTCACAAGAAAAGGGAAGGCCGGGGCTGAAGAGATCCAGCAGATGATGGTAGAATACCGTCAGAATCCCCCGCTCACTATAAACAGCACGCACGTTGTCACCATCAGGGACTACCTGCTGCAAAAGGAAAAACAAGTTGCAACAGGGCAGGAAAAACCCATCCTTTTACCAAAATCGAATGTGCTGCAGTTCATCCTTGATGACGGAAGTGTTATAAGCGTCCGGCCGTCAGGAACAGAACCGAAGATCAAGTTTTACTTCGGTGTTCGTGAACCTCTTGGGAAATTGTCCGATTATGAATCGACCGAACAGCTGCTGGACAATAAAATCAAATCCATCATCGCTTCCCTGAAGCTGAAATAAATGTACGCCAACCGGGCTGTCCTTTTTACTTTCACCAAAACATCCCATCCGGTTTACGGTATTCTTGTTGTTATCATCCTTGGTTCCTGCATTTTCCCCCTCTCCGGAACGGGGAGTCCGTATCCACATTCCAGGGATAAAGGGCGCAGAATAAAACGTGATACGGTATTTATCAGCAAGGGATCCTATTTTCTTTCAAAAACACTCCGGATCAATATCCCACATGATACATTTTACGTCCCCCCCCTTGAAAAAGGGTTAAAAACAGATTCGGCCGGATACGAGAAATCCCGGGTTTTTTACGACACCATCTTCAAAAAGCTCTCCCGTAAACGGATCACCAGGCTTCTTTACCCGTTGGCCTTCCGCCAGCCAAAACAGTCGAACCTGGCCGATACAGTCCAGATTTTAAATAATGTTTCGCCATTCGAGGGAGTAAAAGGTAAGGTGGTCAGAAACATCCGGGTTGTGGTACTGGCCCCGTTCGGATCAAGTATTTATGATACATGCAGCACCGCCCAAACCGGCACTGGCAAGGCATTGAACCGCCTGCACATGAAAACCAGGGAACACGTCATCAGGAGGAATCTGCTTTTTAAGAAGGGAGACAGGCTCGACCCGGGAAGACTGGCTGACAATGAACGTATTTTGCGGGACCTGAATGCCGTTGACAATGCACGCATCCTGGTAACCGAAACAACCAGCGGCAGCGACACCGTTGATCTGCTTGTCCTGGTTAAAGATGTGTGGTCAATCGGGATAGATGTCCCCCTTATCACATCGTCAAGACTCGGGTTTCGCATCTATGATGCCAATTTCCTGGGGTTTACCGATAAGATAACCGTCAAGATGTCGCTGGGGCTCAACCGGGCGCCTTTTTTCAGAATGGACGGGCTGTCCTATACCTATACAAACATAGCAGGATCGTTCATAAGCGCCTCTTTCGATTATTCCGCCGATGACCGGGGCAACAGGAGGATTGCAATCGGATTCGACAGGTCGTTCATTACCAACCATACCAAATGGGCCGGGGGGATAAACGGAGAGTGGAAAAAGGATGTCAATACAGGTTCTGCAAACATTAAAACCATCACCTATTCGGAAGATGAAAATTTATGGCTGGGCCGTGCTTTCCTTTTAAGCAGGCAGGGAACGGCTTCAAGAATTGTTGTTGCAGCCGGGGTTTCAAAGAATGACTATTTGTCGCGGCCCTTTGTTTCACGTGATTCAAACACAAATTATTACAATTATGTAAGGGTGCTGACAACTTTGTCGCTTTCGAAAAACAATTACTACCTGACGGATTACCTGCTTGAATTCGGGAAGACCGAGAACCTCGCATACGGCCACCTGTTTCAGGTAACTGCGGGGACAGACAACAACGATTTTTACTCGCGCTTTTATTCCTGCATTCACCTTTCATCCGGAAATTACTATAACCGGTTCGGGTATATAGCCGGTTATGTAAAATTTGGCGGCTTTTTAAACAAATCATCGTTTGAAGATGCATTTGTCAAGATCAACCTTCTTTATTTTACCCCGTTGCTAAAATCTGCTGACAAGAGATACAGATTCAGGACCTTTTTCCAGGCTGATTACCGCTATACGATTAACCCGCGATTGATCAACAATGATCTCTTTAACGCAAACCAGATCTTTAACATCAGCAAAGTGGGGAATATCAAAGATTTTGAAGGGATGAAGTTCATCTCCGCCAGGGCTGCCTCCAAGTGCTTTACCCCCTGGTATTTCTATGGTTTTCGCTTCGCAATCACGGCAGCTGTCCAGGCCGGAATAGTGGCCACGAAAAGCAAACCATTGACAAAAGCATCTGTTTTTACGGGGGTTGGAATAGGGCTGACAATTAAAAATGACAACCTAGTGCTCCCTGCACTTAATATTTCAGGATATTATTATCCCACAACTGCGGGGAATTTCCCGCAATTCCAGATTGTCACCAATTCCAGCCTGAATATTTCCTCCTATAATTTCAATGTTGGAGCCCCATACGAGGAAAGCCTTGGCAATTGAAATATGAATAAATATATGTAGCTTTACCTTGAATTCAATTTAACGAAAGTCCTGGCAAAACAATCTGATAACCAATGACTGATACAAAATTATCTTCCGGGGAAGACCCGGTATATTCAAGAAAAGTGCTGGAGATGATTACAGTGGCTAATGAATATTGCCTTTTTCTTGAAAAGGCGGAAGAGTATTCACCGGAAGAACTGCTGAATTTTCTTCAGAAGATCTCTCCCCTGATTTACTTAAAAGGATCGCTGCTTCCTGAAATTGAAGTTGAAGACGAAGATGCCACCGAACACTATGTAAGCGAGGAGCAATGGGAATCACTGTTCAACCGGTTGCATAATAAATTCGGTGAAAAGGATATCTTCTTTTTCATCGACCAGCATGAAAAAAGCCATACCGACCCTGTAAAAGGCAGTATGGCCGAGTGTTTTACAGATATATACCAGGATTTGAAAGACTTTCTGCTTCTATACCAGAAACCACTGAAAACATTCAAGGAAAACGCGGTCAGGGATTGTAAGCGGCTTTTTGAAACCCGGTTTGGATACCTCCTTCTGGTTGCACAGGCTGCCGTCCACTGCCTGCAATTCCCCACCGAAGAGAACGATTTCATTTTCTAGTTAATTACAGCCTTTACTTTTTTACCTTTGTATAAAATACCTCCAGCATGATAGATCGCCAGCAGTTTAATGACATGTACAGCCAATTGGACCGGGAGAATGTTGTTGAACTCATCGACATTTTTCTCGCCGAATATGAGGAACAATGCAGCAGGGTTCGCAGGCATGTTGAGGAGAAGAACCTCCTGCTGCTCAGGGAGAGTGCGCACAAACTAAAAGGTGCCCTGCTCCTTTTTATGGACCCGGTATCAATACAACTTTCCAAAAGACTGGTTGAGATGGCCAGGAACGGTTCAGAGTCAGGGATTGCCGACCTCTACGAAGAACTTGAGAAAAAAATAGCAATTCTTGTTGAAGAGTTAATGGTGATCAGGAAAGAGCTGATTTCCTGAAACCATCCTGATATCCCGGCTTTATCCCTGTTTTAAACATCGCCTATAACATGATTGACCGCCAGAAATTTAACAGTTTTTTTTCAGATTTCAGCCCAGAAGTTCTTGCTGAAATCATCGATGTTGTTTTTTCCGAATATGAGGACAGGTTAATCCTGATCAGGAGTTTCATGGCTTCGCGCAATTTTCCGGAACTCAAAAAATTAACCCACAAGCTGGTCGGAGACAATTTTGTTGACATGGACCCCGTTCTGAAAGAGATCTCTGACAAATACGACCAGGTAGCAATTAACTTCCGGGAAGCCGGGCTTGACTCAATTCATGCGGATTTCGAGAAACAGTCCGTGCTGTTTATTGAAGAGCTGAAGGCAATCAAAAAGGAGCTTATTTTTTAACCATATGCTTATCCAGCCGGTTTAATCCTTCCACCGCCTTATCATAGTTAACCTGTATCTTTAGCGATGTCTGGTAATCATCATAGGCCTTTTTATAATTGCCCGAGAGTTCATAGGCATAACCCCTGTTGAAATAGGCCTGGTAGTAAGCAGGGTCCCTCTTTATCGATTCGGAAAAGCAGGAAACTGCCTTTGTAAAATCCTTCAGGTATACCATGTAAATATAACCAATGTTGTACGGGGCATCCCTGAATGCTGTGTCAAACTTTGAAAGGGATTGGTATGAAAGGATGGCATTGTTGTATTGGCCGGTCTCCTGGTAAAAAAGTCCCAGCATGTAAAGAGCTTCCCTGCTGCGAGGCCTTAGATTCAAGGCATTTCTGAGATAAAGCACCGCAAGGGGATCTTTTTTTATCGAATAAAGTTCGCCAAGCTGAACATAAGCCTCGTAGTATTTCTGGTTCCTGTCGACCGCCTGCATCAGATCGCCCACGGCATGAATCGTATCACCCTGTTCAAGCAGGCCGATTGCACGGGTAAAATAGGCTGACGCGATTCCGTTATCAAGCTTGAGCAGTTGCTGCACAATAGCATAACAGTTTTTATAATCTTTCACGATAAGATAAAGTTTTGCAAGCTTCAGCAATGCCTCCTTATCATTCGGGTTAATCCCGACGGCTTTTTTCAGCGCGTCGCGGCTGCCGTCAGGCTTGCCCATCAACAGGTAAATATCCGACAAAGTGGTGTAATACAAGGATTTCCCTCCATCTAGGGAAATGGCTTTGTTGATGTCTTTCAGTGCCTTATCAAACTGATGATCGAGCAGAAAGCACTTTGCCCGCTGGTTGTACAGGTCCGGTGCAGAGCTGTTCTGGTCGATCTGCTGATTAAGCGCCTCAATCTCCCTGATCGTTGAATCGGCACCCTGCTTGTGGGTCCTGGCAGTATCGACGCTCCCGCTGTGACATGCAGGAAAAACCAACGTTGCCAGAAGGAGAAAATAAAGAATATTTTTCATTTTTTTAACTATGGGGTTTCAATGCTTCCATGATCTTGCCTTCAAGTTCATCGGCAAGTTCAGGATTGTCCTGCAGGATTTTTTTAACGGCATCACGGCCCTGTCCCAGCTTGGTATCTCCATAGCTGAACCATGATCCGCTCTTTTTTATGATGTTTAATTCGGTCGCAAGATCGATAATTTCAAATGTCCTGGAAATACCCTCCCCGAAAATAATGTCAAATTCGGCTTTACGGAAGGGAGGGGCAACCTTGTTTTTCACAACCTTTACCTTGACATGGTTTCCCACAACTTCGTCGCCATCCTTCAACTGGGTTTGCTTCCTGATATCCAGGCGTACAGAGGAATAGAATTTCAGTGCGTTTCCGCCGGTGGTTGTCTCGGGATTTCCGAACATGACCCCGATTTTTTCACGAAGCTGGTTGATGAAGATGCAGCATGTCGAAGTTTTGCTGATTGTTGAAGTTAGCTTTCTCAGTGCCTGTGACATTAACCGCGCCTGCAGCCCCATTTTTGAATCACCCATCTCCCCTTCAATTTCGCTTTTAGGAGTAAGGGCAGCTACGGAGTCAATTACGATTATATCGATAGCACCTGACCGTATCAGGTTTTCAGTGATCTCAAGCGCCTGTTCGCCGTTGTCAGGTTGCGATACCAACAGGTTTTCGACATCCACTCCAAGCTTCTGTGCATAAAAACGGTCAAAAGCATGCTCGGCATCAATAAATGCGGCGATTCCCCCGGCCTTCTGTGATTCGGCGATGGCATGCAGCGCCAGGGTTGTTTTTCCCGAAGATTCAGGTCCGTAAATTTCAATGACCCTCCCCTTTGGCAATCCGCCGATTCCGAGGGCGGCATTCAGCCCGATTGACCCGGTCGAGATAACCTCTACAGCCTCTATCGCATTATCGCCCAATCGCATGATTGTTCCCTTCCCGTAAGTCTTCTCCAACTTATCCAGGGTAAGTTGTAAGGCTTTGACTTTCTCCTTGTTCACTTCGTTTGCCATGATGATATCCTCCTTGTTTAGGACTCACTTTCATGAGTCGGTGTTATAACGCAGCGGGTGCGGCCTTTGTTGATGATACGCACCCTGCGTGTCTTTAATGAGCTACAGGTTCATCGCCTGCAGGATCTGGGCTGTATGATTTTTCGTTTCGACTTTGGTAAAGATGTGAAGAATCTCACCGGTTTCGCCAATGATAAAGGTCATCCTGTTGATTCCGTCATACTCCTTACCATAAAGTTTCTTTTTTCCCCATACGCCATAATCCATGATGATCTTTTTTGCTTTATCAGGTATGAGGGTAAAAGGTAATACATATTTGTTAATAAAATTCTGATGAGATTTTTCATCATCGGCGCTCACCCCAATAATTTTGAATCCCTTCTCCGTCAAAACCTGGTAGTTATCCCGCAGGTTGCAGGCTTCGGCCGTGCAGCCGGGGGTGTTATCCTTCGGATAAAAAAAGAGGATCACCTTTGATCCATGCAGCGACCCGAGTGAAACTTCATGGCCGTCCTGATTGACAGCCTGAATACCGGGAGCAATATCTCCAACCTTTAATTGTGCCATAATCAGCTTTCCGGAACTAAAAAAAATCTGTGATTTACAAGGTTCAAAATTAAAAATTTATGGTGGAACAGAGCCCCGGCGGCAGGGTGAGTTATCAACAACTTTTTGTTGCCTGATCCGTCGCGAAATACCTGCACAAAGACTTAATGCCGCATTCACTGCATTTTGGATTCCTTGCCACGCAGGTGTACCGGCCGTGCAGGATCAGCCAGTGATGGGCTATTGACCTGAGGTGTTCAGGTATGTACCTGATGAGTTGCTGCTCAGCCTGTAACGGGTTCTTGGCATTGGTGGTCAGCCCGATCCTTGCTGAAACGCGGAATACGTGGGTATCAACAGCAAGTGCAGGTTTATCGTAGATCACCGAAGCAAGAACATTGGCGGTCTTTCTTCCTATCCCCGGGATTTTCTGAAGTTCAGCGACATCGGAGGGCAGCACTCCGTTATAAGTTCCTACAAGCGATTTTGCCATGCCGATCAGGCTTTTGGTCTTGTTGTTGGGATAGGTACAACTCCTGATCAGCTCAAAAACCTCGGCCGGGTCGGCCGCCGCCAGCGAGCCTGCATCCGGGAACATCCTGAAAAACGGGGGGGTGATGATATTGACCCGCTTGTCGGTACATTGGGCCGAAAGAATTACGGCAACCACCAGCTGGTAGGGTTCTGCATAAACCAGTTCTGTTTCGGCCTTCGGCCTGTTTTCAAGAAAATAACCGAGGACCAGCCGGAACCGTTCTTCTTTGCGCATATGAAAGAGTTTGAGCAAAATTGCATAAAATCCGGGATTATTCAAGTATGTTTGTGACAGTTTTACGGTAAAAGTGGCAGGTGGTGATATACCGCACCACTTGTGCCGGGCAACTTTCAGAATTAATTCCAGGCTGTCAGGCAGTTAATACAGTGAAAAATGAGTTATCATGAATATGACCTGCTGATTGCAGGGGCAGGTCCCGCCGGGTGCACCCTGGCGCTGAACATGGCGGGAAAGGGGCTGCGCATTGCGGTCATCGAAAAGGATGTTTTTCCAAGGCATAAGATCTGCGGGGATGCCCTCAGCGGGAAAGTTCTCAATGTCATGAAACGGCTGCCTTCCGGCATTTATGACGATTTCCTGCGGCACGTGCCCAAGATCCCTTCATGGGGCATCCGCTTTACTGCACCGAACCTCCATTCGGTTGATATCCCATTCATATCAGCCAGGAACCCTGAAATGGAGCCTCCCGGCTATGTTTGCCGCCGTGATGACTTTGACAGTTTCCTGTTTGAAAAACTAAGGGATTTTTCCGACATCGATGTTTTTGAAGGGGAACCGATCACCCATGCAGCAATCACCCCGGGAAACGCCATTGTGAAAACAGCAACCCACGAATTTTGCGGCAGGGTAATAGCCGGTGCCGACGGGGTGCATTCCACCGTCAGGAAGATTCTTGACGGAACTGCAGTAGATAAAAAACATTTTTGTATCGGTATCCGCGCCTATTATGAGCATGTAACCGGGTTGAATCCCGACGGTTTCATCGAGCTTTTGTTTCTCAGGGAGCTGCTTCCGGGATATTTCTGGATTTTCCCCTCCGCCAACGGGCTGGTGAATGCCGGCTTCGGGATGATGCAAAACCAGGTTGTCAAACGAAAGGAAAATCTCACCATCGTTTTCGATGACCTCATAAATACCCATCCGCTGCTGGCCCCCCGTTTTAAGAATGCAAAAATTGTGGGTAAAGCCCAGGCACATATATTACCGCTGGGGACCTATCGCCAGCGCCCCTCCGGCAACAGGTACCTGCTGCTTGGCGATGCAGCCTTCCTGGTTGATCCCTTCAGCGGGGAGGGTATCGGGAATGCCATGGCCAGCGGTGAAATTGCGGCTCAAGTCCTTGAAACCTGTTTCATGCAAAACGATTTTTCAGCCTCTTCCTTAAAAGCCTATGATGCACGGCTCCAGCGCCGGTTTTACCAGGATTTCAGGACCACTGCCATCATGCAGCGGCTGGCAGGGTCGCCATGGCTGTTTAACATGGTAGTTGATAAGGCTATAAAAAACAAAGCTTTAGGGGAATTGCTAACTGCAATGTTCACAAATGAAGATGTGAAGAAAAAGCTTACCAGGCCCGGGTTTTATGCCGGGCTGATATTTAAATAGGAACGTGAAGGGATTATTTTTCGTGCAACACCGTGACCGAACCCCTGAGAACATCGGATCCGTAAAGTCCCTGACAGCTTAAAATATAAAAGTAGGTCCCGTCGGGCAGGGCAGACCCGTTCCACTCTTCACTTTTATAATTTTTCCGGTCATA
>JBAXFZ010000149.1:0-9066 GCA_037139685.1 Bacteroidota bacterium | reverse complement strand
ATACACATGTTCAAAGGTGCATATACCATTATACCGCCAGGAGAAACCGACTTCCGTCTGTCCCTCGTAATTCCTGTAATAGCTCATATGGACCAGCGTTGAATCCTCCAGGAAGTCGGTAAAATGTTCGTAAAATGCAAAATGCAAAACACCCCTAATCCGGCATTTTGCATTTTGCACTTTGCATTTTGCATTTTGATTTTTTGTTCCGCCTTATCTGTTCACCAGTATCTTACTCACAACCTGGTTGTCATTATTTTTCAGGATTACTGTGTAAAGTCCGGCAGGTATGGGTCTCAGGTCAACCGGAACGAGTGTTGTCCCGCTCACTGTGATGGTTTTGTCTCCGAAGATTTTAACTCCAAGGGAATTATACACCTCAACGCGATAAGTAACGGCCGACACGCTGCTGACCGCAATGGTAAAGCTGCCGTCGTTTGGAACCGGGTAAATGCTGACATTTGCCGGCGATTTTTCATTTATCCCTACAACGATATAAATCCTGTTGGATGTATCAGAAGCACACCCGTTCAGGGTTACAACCGTGGCATACCAGCCTGCGCCTGTTGCAAGCAATGTCTGGCCTGTGGCACCGGCAACGGTATTCCCGTTGAAGTACCACTGGTTTCCTGACGGGGCACTTGATGTCAGGAGGTAGCCGTTGGCAGAGATAACAGGAGTCGGGGGTATGGGATTCACGGTTATGCTGAGGCTCGAAGCCGGACCGTTACCGCAAAGGTTGTTTCCCATGACTGTAATGGCACCGGATACGGCACCCAGTGCAAAATCAACGGTGATTGCATTGGTGCCGAAACCGGTTGCAATGGTTGCACCTGCCGGGAGAGTCCACACATACGAAAGAGCACCTGTTACGGGTGCAACCGAGTATGGAACGCCATGTGTGCCTGCGCAAAGCGTGGCAATGCCGGTAATGGCCCCCGGTGTTGCTGCGTAACCGTTTACAGTTACATTGTACACGGTTGGTGCTGCTGCCTGGCAACCATTGCCGTTGGTGTAGGAAACGCTAACGGTTTGTGCGCCGGCAGCGCTCCAGACAATCTGTATGGTGTTCGTCCCCGTACCGGAAACAATCATACCGCCTGTTGAAACGGACCAGCTGTAATTTGACATTCCCGGTTCGGTTGAATAGGCATAGGTACCGGAACCTGCACAAAGTGTATTCGTTCCAACAATTGTGGGAACGGGCTGGGTATACACGGTAACTGCCAGTGAACCTGTCGGGCCCGTGGCACATGAATTCGTTCCGGTAACAGTGACATTGCCTGAAACTGCCGTCGGTGAATAGCTAACGGTTATAGAGTTGGTCCCCGCTCCCGCGGTGATCGAACCTCCTGTTGGAACGGTCCAAGTATAACTTGTGGCATTGGTGATCGCCGGAACGCTGTAAACGACACCGGTTTGGCCCTGGCAAACGCTTGCGGGACCCGTGATTGCACCAGGGTTTACAGGTGTCTGGCAACCTGTCGTGAAGGTCATATCGGCCCCGTAGGATGTACCGGCAGTATTGATGCCGACACAACGGTAATGGTACAAGGTTAAGGTGGGCAGGCCGCCCAGGGTTGCCAGGACCGCAGTTGGGGAAGTACCTGTAACTGTTCCCGGGGTTGCCGCAATGTTGCTGCCGTACGAAATTGTAAGCCCGTAGTCGAAGGAGACTGTGGTGGATGAATTGTTGGCTGTTACTGAACCATTCAGCTGAGCCCCGTTAACCACCACATTCGTTGCTCCATTGGTTATAACGGTAGGAGAAATCGCGGGTGTGGTAAAGGAAAGGTCATTGCCGTTGGTGGTACCAACAGCATTTGTTCCTGTTACGCGGAAATGGTAAGTAGTTGCGGGCAGCAACCCGGCAAGGTTCGTAAGTACCGCTGTGACTGTATTTCCGCTCACTGTCGGGGGAGTTGCCGCAACGGTATTGCCGTAGGCGACTGTAAGACCCCAGTTAAAGGATACAGTTGTGGTCGCGGAATTGGCATTTACCGTGCCGTTCAATGTAGCGGTTGTTCCCGTAACCGCAGTTGCGGCAAGGGTTATCACTGAAGGAACAAAAGAAGCCTGGTTGGATATCGTAACCAGTAACGAATCTTTTACCGTAATATCCTGGACCGCGGTGGCCTTTGCATAAACGGTGCCATTTGTGCCTGCGGTCACGAGCCCGGTTGCACTGATGGAAGCAGTGCCTGTTCCCGGGACAATACTCCAGGTGACATTCTGGTTTGCAGTTGCAGGGAATACAGTTGCAACCATCTGTAAAGTCCCGCCGGGAAGGGTGATCGTGGCAGGCACTGAACCCTGCGTGGCAACTGTCAGCCCGACCAGTCCCCCGATGGAAACCCCCTGGGCATAACCCATGTAGTTCCCGGTCCTGTTCTCGGTCCAGACTCCTGCGCACCGGTTAGGTCCGTCCGGCGTAAATCCGTTCCTCATCTTAGGCGTTCCCAGGGTTGCAGTCGTTGAACTAAGCTCGATCCTGTTGCCCGGCCAAACAAAATCGCCGTTGGCATCCAGCCTGGTTGCATAAATTTTATATACGACATCCTCAGTCATGAACATGGGTGTATCGTTAACAAGGGCCATTTCACCCCACTGCTGGTCAGTATTGGCACTTATTGCATAAACTACTTTAGCCAGGTCGGTGAACTGGCGGGCGCCGGTCGTTTTCAGGAACTTCTGGATGTAAACACCGTAGGTTGTCTGGTTGGGATTGCTGAATGTGCAAACCGACCATACATAGTTTGACCCGGGGGTCATGTTGATGTTGGTCGTTCCCTGGTAACTATCAGAACCGCCGACTGCAGTATTGAAGTTTGACCCGTTCATTCCCCAGGGGATGGTTCCCCCTGGGTTCATCCTCTGGAGAAATGAATTAAAACGGCTGCCCGAGGCAGCGTAATATCCAAAATAGGTGGTGTCGACCTCGGCCACGATGGAATAATATCTTGCCCCGCTGGTTGTCTGGTTGCATATCTGCAGGGGTGCATAAAGGGCTGTTCCTGCATTGTCATACATCTGTGAATAGAGAGTTGTTGATATTCCGGTCAGTCTCTTTTGATAAACCACCGTGAATTTCCCGGCCGAGTTGGCAACAATCTGGCCGCGTGTTGTGTTGGAAGTACCAACAACAATGGAGATCGGGGTGCCCCATGCCGGTGTGCCGCCCGTGGTGATTTTCTGAAGTTTCAGCGTGTTGCTGGTCGTTTCATTCCAGGCAACAGCTACTTCGCCATTGCTAAGGGCACATGGATAAGGAGAAAGTCCGCCTCCGAGGACCACACCCGCGGCGCCCCATAACTGGGCCCCGGCCTGCGAAATTTTATACAGGACTGCCTGGTCGCTGCCACTGCGTTCGTCCTGGTTCCCGATGATCAGGTTGTTCGAGGCATCCACGCAGACATTGAACACGAATGTGGCACTGCCTGATACCTGGTTGCTGACAAGCATCCCGTCGGGTCCGAGCAATTTGTAACCGTTTGCATCAATGAGCTGGGCACGCATATCGTAGTTGCCCCCATTCTGATGGTAAAAAGCTATCCAGGTTTTACCATCCGTAGTTGCAACAGATTGAATATCGGCAGTCGGCAATCCTGAAATCTGAATATTTACCGAAGTATTCGTGTTCCATTGAGCTTTTACCCAACCCGGGGTGAAGGCCAGGAGAAGGAGCAATGCCATCATGGCAAGACCCTTGGTGAGTCCGGAACTGACTGAATGTTGTTGATTGGTTTTCATTTGATCGCTGCGTTAGAATTTGATGGTTGAATAAAATAATTGTTTCTTATCGGGATATTCTCTGCGAACCGGCGCTTACAAGGCATAGCATGAAAATCTTACTGATCGTATATTTAACCTCATCCGGAATGGAAAATCTACCAAAGGACAAAGATAGTCACATAAATACTCGGAAATTACAAAAGTTGCTATTAAAACAGCACTTTCGGGAGGATTTTGTCCTTCATCCGTAACGAACTGTTTGCGGATGGAACTGCAACGACCTGAAGTGAATAAAAATCAATGCCGGGGATATGCGGGGCAATTCATCCAAACCAGGAAAACGGGAGTCGGCCCGGCAGGAAAAACCGCCACTACTTCCCCTCCCATTTCTTTACTACAAGGGAGGTATTTGTTCCTCCGAATCCAAAAGAGTTGGACAAAAAGCAATTTATCCCTGTTTCCCGGGTTTCGGTAACGATATTCAATTTCGCCGAATCTTCGTCAGGGTTGTCAAAGTTAATGTTGGGGGCAATGAATCCCTGCTCCATCATAAGCATTGAATAGACGATCTCGCTTGCACCTGCCATCCAGCATTCATGACCGGTCATCGATTTTGTCGAGGAGAGCAATGGCCTTGTTTCACCAAACACATTGTAAATCGCTTTTGCTTCCGAAGCATCACCTGCAGGCGTGGAGGTTGCATGGGCATTGATATAACCGATCTCTTTTATCCCAACACCGGCTTGTTCAAGAGCCATTTCGATGGCCCGTTGCGGTCCGTCGACCGTTGGGTTTGATATGTGTGCCCCATTGGAGGAGAAGCCATATCCGACCACTTCCCCCAGGATTACAGCCCCGCGGCGGCGGGCATGTTCGAGACTTTCGAGGATCACAGTTGCCGCACCACCGCTGGGTACCAACCCGTCGCGATCGCGGTCGAACGGCCTGGATGCTTTTTCGGGGGCATGTTCCCTGATTGAAAAGGCTCCCAGGGCATCGAAGTTGCCCATGGAGAAGATGTTGACCTCCTGCGCCCCGCCACAGATAATGCAATCCTGGTAGCCGTGCCTGATCATCATATGGCCAAGCGCGATTGAATGGGAACCACTGGCGCAGGCGGCGCTGACTGTAAAATTTATTCCCTTTAACCTGAAAATGGTAGATAAATTCATTGTAACCGTTGAGTTCATGCTTTGAAAAACCGATCCTGAACCAACCATCACGGTCTCCCCCTTTTCACGAATTATATCGTTCGCATGAATCACAGCCTTGGCCGAACTGTCGTTTCCAAAAAGTACGCCGACATTGCTCCTGTCGATAAATTCCTGGTCTATGCCTGCAACTTTCAATGCCTCTGTAGTTGACAAAAAGGCAAATTCCCCCTGCTCTGTCATCATCAACCTTGCTCGACGGTCGAGGATTCCCTTCAGGTTGGGACTCTCAACAAACCCGGTCAGCCCGGAACGGTAACCATATTTTTTCCGTTCAGGATCCAGTATGATGCCCGACTTTCCCTGGCGAAGCGATTTGGCTGTCTCCTGCAGGTCTTTACCTATGCATGAATAAATGCCTATGCCGGTGATAACTACCCTGTTTAACATATGTGACCCTTTTCCCTGATTTTCAGTAAATAAAAAATTGAGTAAACCCGATTAATAAGAAAGCCATAATCAACCAACCGAAGGCAAAAATAAATGATTATTTCCACATAATAACAGGTGAAATCATCAAATCGCTGCAGGGATAAATCCGGCCTGCAGGCAACAGAATCCGGGATAATGAAGGACAGTCGAAACCCGCGACACTCTTGCGGCATCCCTTGTGCAAGGTGTTCAGACCGGGATGGTGAACTTTGAACGGCCGGCGGCTATTTCAACAGGTTTTTGGAGAAATATTTGCCTGCATACCAGCCGGCAGTATAGTAGGCTGACGGAAATCTGCCCTTGTATTGCTTACTGCTCTTTTTACCAACCATGACCGGGAATGTAATATGGCCGATTTTTGCATGATGGTCACTGGTGAGAACGATGTCAATATCCATTATAACAAAGGCACTGCCCCAGAATTCAAGCATTTGTTTGGTTGTAAGAATAAAGGTGTATTTTGAAGCGGCATTTTCTGCCATGCTGTAACCCTGATCGCTAACCCTTGAGTTGAAGCCTTCAATGTTTTTTCACTTTTCAAAACTGACAGATCACCATCAACAACGATTTTTTTGGGCTTACCACCGGTCCAGATGTTACGGGTGTCCTCCTGTGCCCATGAATGAAGGCATGCTGAAAAGGTGAATAGTAAAATCAACAGGAAACAGTTTTTTTCATAAAAAATCCTCCTTTTAAGTTAGTAATGAAAATTGCTAAATCCTGATCAAATATATTTTAAATATGTTAAAATTCAACATAATTTTTGATTTAAATAAAAATATACCACTAACTTTACCTAACATTTATTTCTTTGATTTCCATTATTTTTTTACCGCTGACAGCTTTTTAAAAATATGCTGCTCACGATCGGCAATTTCAAGCAGGATATCGGCCAGGAAATCGTACGACTGCTCGGGTTTTCCCCGTTTCTTGCAATTCCGTGACCCCAGGTAGGAGAATTCCCTCCACCTGTTGGCCGTCTCCCCCATCTCCACCGACATTTCCCTGAGCCAAGGCTGGTTAAGCACTGTTGAAGCCTCTTCGAGGAAGGCGCCAAATATGTACCGGAACCCGGCACCGGCCGTTCCCACCTCTTCTTCCATGCGCAGAACATGGCCGAGATAATAGGAGGCCTTGTCGGCTCCAAGCCGTTTCTCCCAGCCACGCATGCGTCCGGCCAGGTACCGTATGCCTTTTACCCCGACAAGGGGGAACGGAATACCGACCATGTTGCTGGCTGTTTTCAATATCCCCTTAATAATGGCAGGCCTGATATCGATGTTTTCCGGTACCCGGGTCGGATAATACATCCTGCCCCGGGGTGCAAATGCCCCTTTTGCAAACCTGACCCTCACCAGGTCATCATAACTTATCTCCACCAGGTTTTCCATCAGGGTGTCGCTGACAAAATAGGTGCGGTCATCATAGCCATATACAATCATGTTGTGCATGTTGTAATGCATCCTGTATTCGGGGGGGAAAAATGGAAGATGGAAAGTGCCTACCTGCAGGCCAACAGGAAAGCCCTGTTCCAGCACCTCATTGAGCTTATCCATTGATTCCTTCGGATTGCGGAAGGTATGTACCGCCGTGGTCACACCCAGTTCCCTGGTGGCGCGTTCAAACACCTGGCCGGGCCATACACGGAACGTGGTGACAGGTGCCTGCTGCATCTTGAAAAAAGGCAGGTAGCTGAAGAACAAACCGGCGCCGATACCGAATGCCATCGGTTCACTGATCCGGAAATTATGATAGTTCAACAGGTTCCGAGTAGCGCCGCTTTCACAATGTCCTGCCTGCCTGTGTTGAAAATCCAGCTTTATCATGAGTTTATATTATTCGAAGTTGGTTTGTTTTTTAAAAAATCGGGCCTTGACAACTGCTCAACAGTAATTTCAAATATCCTGGCATACCTGGCAAGGGTCTGCAGCTTCAGTTTTTTAAAAACCCGTTGTTTGAGGTGCCTTCTTACCCGCCATTTGCTGATTTCCATGTAGGCCGACAGGATAGAAACATCCATCAGCTGTTTTTCCATATAATAGGCAACAGGGCTTAGCCTTCCTGCCACGACCTGCCCGGTGACCTCTTCCATCCGCTGTTCGGCGGCATCCCAGCCTTGTTTAATGATCACCTGGTTGTCGGGGGCCTGGTACGATACCTGCTGGGTATATCCCTTTTCCTTATCAAAGCTGTAAAAGAGCTCCCTGTTATATGTGTACATTAAATCATCCTCCCCTGAAGGTTTTTCCCCGGGTACACCATCTGCGTTTTCCATAAACTAAGTCTTTATCAAGAAAATTTTCAATTCACATGAGGCGATCAGTTCATCCTCAAGGAAAATCCCGCCATGTACGATCGTTGCGTCGAACACCTGGTGCAGCACGGTAATGCGGGTTTTTATCACCTGCCCCGTTTTAGGGAACCTGCTGATTTTAAGATTTCTGATACCTCCGATAAAACCAAGAGGCGGGGTACCCGAACTTTCTGCAGACAGGGTTCCCTGCCGGGCGGCGGCGGTCTGGGCCATATTCTCAATGAGCCCCGGTTCACGAAACTCCCCATTTTCACAAAAGATATTCTCTTCGCGGATCAAAAAGGTAGTAGTGGAGGCATCTTCAGTGGTTTCAACCAGGCTGCCGACCATCACCATGGGTGGTTTTTGCGGGATATTTATCTCTTCAAATGGTGCCATAACGATCCTTTACGTTTCCTCATCCTGATACGGTTCATCACGGTCGCCACATCCTCATCGGGAAAAACCCAACGGCGCCCGGTAGCCATGGCACGTTCTTTAAGGGTATCATAATCAATCCCGGGGGAGATATAATAAACCGGTTCAAGCAGGTCATCTCCGGGTTGAATGATTCCCCGGGCAATTGCCAGTTTCTGAAGGGTTGTTCCCGGGTAGATCCGCATGCCGATAAAGGGAAAGAATACCGTGTTGGCGATCCGTTTTGAATTTTCAAAGCTTTCGTTAATGGTAGCCTCGGTTTCGCCATATCCGCCGATGATCATGAAATGGCAAAAATAGACCCCGGCCTGGTTGCAGTAATCCGAAGTCCTTACTACCTCCTCAACATCGAAATGCTTGCCGTAATTCCTGAGGGTCGTATCCGAGAGCGATTCGGTCCCGAATTCGATGTGCGTTAATCCTGCATCGACAAACAGCTTAATGTTTTCGAGCGAAAGGTTGTGGGGTGAAAAATAGGCTCCCCAATGCATGGGAAGTTTTGAGGCTATGATCTTTTTTGCCAGGTCGATGTTGAAGGTGTTGCTTATATTAAAAACCGAGTCGGTGAAAAACACGTAATCGATCTTGTGATTTTCATACAAATCGCGCAGGGTAATGACAATTTTATCAGGATCAAGTGTGCGCACCTTATGGCCGTCAATGATCGGGTATGTACAATAGATGCACGAATAGGGGCAGCCCCGTTTTGTCTGGATATTTACCATCCCGGCCTTGTCCCAGTAATAAGGGAGAAGGTCGTTGCTGAACATCAGGTCGGGGGTTTTGATAAAGCAGTTCCGGCTGTTGACTACAATTTCATCTCCTTTTAGGTAAACCAGTCCATCGATTGTCAGATCGGGCCGACCCTCATCGAGACTTACAAGGAACCTGTATAGGCTCTCTTCTCCCTCGCCCTGGATGCCATAGTCAGGTTTGAACAGCGAAAACAGGTCGCGAGGG
>JBAXFZ010000148.1:0-9090 GCA_037139685.1 Bacteroidota bacterium | reverse complement strand
TCAGGGCAGTGAGTGAATCGGTAATGGTGCCAAGTCCCACCCCCTGGATGTATGTGGTATTGTAACGGGCCCCGCCGCAATTGTAGTCGGCCGCCCTGGCGATGCAGTCGTCGATGATCAGCGAAAGGAATGGAACCGGCAGGTACCGGGCAAAAATTTGTGCAATGATGTTGTTTCCCCTGATCTTTATGTCGAGGAAATGACGCAACTGGGCGCCAAATGCGGTCATCAGCTCTGCAAAAGATCCGAATTCTTCGGGGTTTCCTGTGTTGATGCCGATTTGCCTGCCGGAACGCGGATCAATTCCGTTATACAGGGTTATTTCGAGAACCTTTGGAATGTTGAAATAGCCGCTGAGGATGTAGGCTTCAGTTCCGAAGGCGCCTGCCTCGACACACCCGCTTGCACCGCCGTTACGCGCATCAATGATATCCTTTCCCTGTCGTACCAGTTCCTGGATAATGGCATCGGTGTTGAAGTAGGAGGGTTGGCCAAAACCTGTCTTTGTAATCCGGAGAGTACGGCTGACCAGGCTGTCGGGGTTCTTCCTGCTCACCTGCACCATCGAGCTGGGCTGCAGCAGCCGCATCTCCTCAATCACATCGAGCAGGATAAAGGTTAGTTCGTTTACAGCATCTGAACCGTCAGCCTTAACTCCCCCCAGGTTGATAAGTGCGAAATCGGTGTAGGTGTTGCTCTCAAGTGCGGTAACCCCTACCTTCGGAGGCGCAGGGTGGTTGTTGAACTTGATCCAGAAGCTTTGAAGGATCTCGACAGCCTTTTCCTTCGTGAGGGTCCCGTTCTCTGTTTCGCGTTTATAAAAAGGGTAGAGATGCTGGTCGAGCCGTCCGGGGTTAAAGGAATCCCACGGGTTAAGCTCGGTAATCACACAGAGATGCACAAACCAGTAATACTGGATCGCTTCGTGGAATGTACGAGGGGCATGGGCGGGAACGTGCCTGCATATGGCAGCCATCTCCGTCAGTTCATCACGGGTCACCCCGGATGCATCACCTGTTACACCAAGTGCTGAAGCTTTCTCTTCAAGCAGGTCTGCGCAGCGCCCGGCGTACATGATCACGGCATTGGCGGCAATCTCCATTGCCTTCAGCTCCTCCTCCCTTTCCAGGGCCTGCGGGTCATTCATACGGTCAATACGCTTTCTTGAATCTCCTATATCATCAATCAGATCCAGCATGCCCTTGCGGTAAATTTTATCACCGGCAACCGTGTGTCCGGGTCCGCGCTGTTCCTGGAATTCGGTAAATACCCCGGCATCATATGCATCCATCCATTCCGACGACATGGAACGCATCACCCGGTCGCGGTTGCTCCTCCCGTTCCAAAAGGGGATGATTGTCTCTTTAAAACTTCTTTTCGTCGGCTCATCTACCTTGAACGAGACCTTTTTGCGGCTGTCAAGGATATCCAGATCATCCATGGAATGGAGACAGATTTCGGGGTAGGTGGGGCATGCCTTGGGAGAAGGGCCGCGCTCCCCGATGATCAGCTCACCATTGTTGTAGCACAGCTCCTTGTTGCGGAGGATGAAATCCAGCGTCATGGAACGCATGACCGGAACAGATACTTCACGGTCGATCCCCGATGCGTAAAACCGGGTCACCAAAAGTGCACGCTCGGCTGAGATGCGGTTAACCGCATTCAGGCTGGCCTCCCGGAGGTATTTAATTCTGTCTGTCATGGAATTTATTCATATGTATTACCTTGTCTTACTGATATCCGACATGCAAATTTAAAATAAATGATCCAAACTGAAAAATAACCAGTTGCAAGCAACCAAAGCAAAAATAGCATGTCTACATAATATATCTTTTTACGGCTCGTTTAATATTTATAGTTGTCTCTTCCAGACGTGGTTGCGGGTATGAAGCTGTTGAAATATTTTTTTTCCGGTATGTCCGACCTTAATTTCTCCCTATATGAAGACGACATTCACAATCCTTTTCTGTATTTTATCCTTTTCGTTGTTTGCAGGCAACGGCAAGTTTGATCGCACTAAAGAAGCCAAAGCAAAAGAATGGCTGAAAAACCAACCGTTGCAATTTATTGAAAACAGGGGGCAATTTACGACCGGTGGTGATAAACCGGCTGAAAATGTGCTTTTTAAATCATCCGTTGGAAATTGTGATATATATATTACAACCAGCGGACTGAGCTATGTCTTTAAAAAAACGGATGAAAAAACCGGTTTTTCAAATCCGTTGGCGAATGCCGGGATCCCTGTGTCCCGTGCAGGGAAGAAGAAAAACGTGATGTATTACCGGCTGGACATGAATCTTGAGGGTTCGGCCATCGGCAGTGGCAACATCATCAAAGAGGAAGAAAGCGTTCAGGGCTGGAGCAATTACTTCTACCGCCATTGTTCCGAAGGGATATGCAATGTGAAAGGATATGGAAAGATTACAATTAAAGACGTATACAAGGGCATTGACTGGGTGATTTATTCAGATCCCGGGTTAAAGGACCATCCGCTGAAATATGATTTTGTCGTTAATCCCGGTGCGGATTATAAAGATATCCGGATGAAGTTTGTGAATGGCGATAAGGCATCAGTGACAGATAACGAAACAAAAATAAATATCCGGTCCATTGCCGGCAATCTTGAGGAGAGCGGACTTTACTCGTACCAGGAGAAGGACGGAGATCGGCAGAAGATAGAAAGCCGCTATTCGGTCGGTGAAGATGGTACTGTAAGTTTCAGGGCAGCCGGATTTGACCGGGCAAAAAGGATGGTCATTGATCCGCTTGTGTGGGCAACCTATTATGGAGGCAGCGGTGATGACGAATTTTATTCGGTAGTCACCGACAGCCAGGATAATATTTACATCACCGGTCTCACCTATGAGTCGCCCGATTTTCCCGTCATGGAACTCACCGGAGCTTACTGGCAGCCAACAAATGGAGCAGGGGAAGCTGAAGATGGCTTTATCCTGAAGTTTAACAGCCAGGGCGTTCGGCAGTGGGCAACCTATTATGGCGGGTCAGGAAGCGAAGTTTTTTATAACAGTTGCATTGACAGCCAGGATAACCTCCTTGTTTCCGGGTGTACCACCTCCTCCGATTTCCCGACACAACAAATGGCGGGGGCCTACTGGCAAGCCGGGGATGCCGGCACCTGGAATATGTGTGTTCTGAAGTTTGACAAGAAGGGAGAAAGGAAATGGGCGACCTATTACGGCGGCAGTTCCGATGATTTCAGCCGTTCGATGTGCATCGATAAAAGGGATAACATCTATATAACCGGGGAAACGAGTTCCCATGACTTGCCGTTAAAGCAGGTAACCGGTGCTTACTGGCAACCCGATAATACCGGGCTGGGATCCAGCGATCCGTTCATTTCCAGGTTTGATGCAAACGGGGCATTGGTTTGGGCCACCTATTACGGCTCATCAGATGAGGACAGGGGGTTCTGTATCCGCACCGACAGCCAGGATAATGTTTACATGACCGGGTATACCTATGCAGCCGATTTCCCGGTTTACCAGATGCCAGGTGCATACTGGCAGGGTCCCAGTGGCGGAATGACAGATGCCTTCCTGTTAAAATTCGATTCTGCCGGTGTCAGAAAATGGGCTACCTATTATGGAGGAAGCAATCACGAAATAGGATATGCCATCGGGATCGACAAACAGGACAATGTTTACTTTTCAGGAACAACAAGTTCGGCCGATTTTCCTGCACAGAAGCTCCAGGGTGCTTACTGGCAGGATACAATTGCCGGGAAGGGTGACCTCTATTTGCTGAAATTCAACAACCAGGGGGTAAGGCAATGGGCTACCTATTACGGCGGGGCGGAATTTGAAGAGTGCGATGCAATTTGCTCCGACAACCAGAACAATATCTATTTTACCGGATTCACCAACTCATATAATTTCCCCGTTCTCCAGGGTTCGGGCGAATACTGGCAGCCAAACCCTGTCGGGGGACAGGACGCATTTATTATGAAATTCAACAACCAGGCGGTTGAACAATGGGCTACCTGTTATGGCGGTGACAATTGGGACTTTGGTACTGCAATTACTTCCGACAGCCAGGATTCGGTTTACATCGCCGGCAGTTCGTGGGGCAACGGTGCCTATACTGCAAATCCAGGGAACGGTGCCTATTATGACGAAACTTTCAATGGATTCAGGGATGGCTTTATCCTGAAAATTGCACCTGTCTCCCAAACCTACCCTTTTGGCCTTCCTAACGGAGATAAAAATATCAATTATTATATCTCCCAGCCGGTTCCTAATCCTGCCTGCAGTTATACCTCCATAGGCTGCAAATTGCCTGACGGTGCAGCAAACGGCGAACTGGTGGTGTATAATGTTCTTGGAACCGAGGTTCGGCGCTGCCATGTCAGCAGCGGATCATCCGCAATCAAACTTGATACGGGCGACCTGCCAGCCGGAACTTACTATTACCTGCTGCAGGTAGCAGGTAAATCATCATCGGGCAAAAAACTTGTTGTAATCAGGTAATATCAGGGTACCGGATCCTTTATAATAATCTCCACTTCATGTCAAACACACCTGAATGATATCGGGTGTCATCGAAATTGTAATAAATTTGCATGCATAAACCATGTAATCTGTTACAGTAATGAAAAAGATTTGCTTTCTCGTTTTCCTTGGTGTTTATTCCTTTCATCTTCATGCTCAAAACTCGATAGGCATAGATGCCGGGTACATCAGAACGCATACCAGTGTTGCAGAGTATATCCGTACCGGAAGAAGCACCAGCCTGCTGGATTCGGTAGCGCTCAGCCCCGACCTTGGCTCCTTCCAGGCTGCCTTTCGTGTTAGCATCGACCTGGGGAAGCGGTTTTTCTTCTCCCCCGGGTTTCATTATGCGCGTAAGGGATTGAAAAAAGTCTCCTTTAATGATTCGATTAACTATTATGTGGATGCAATCCAGCATTATGCCGGGTTTTCGCTGATGACCGGCTATCAGTTCGATTTTAAAAAGAGCAGGTTCGGAATTTTCCTGGAAACGGGCCCGCTTATTGATTTTGCCGTCGGGAAACCAAACAACGGGTCGCTTTTTTCAGGAAGCCAAAACAGGATATTTATGCCCTTTACCCGCTACAACGAGGTGGACTTTTCATGGACCATTGAAGCAGGTCCCACATATAAAATCGGTCCCGGGAAAGCGATGGTCAGGCTGACATACCGGTACGGTTTGAGCGATGTTCTTGAAGACACATTTATCATCGGCAGGAGCTCCTCATTCGGGATATCTGCAGGATATTCGATGAATCTGGGAAAATAGCGACCGGTTTGGAAAATTTGCAGGTGATGTCCCTTCTCTGGTCAACCCCCGATAGTAACCGTCATCCCCATTGCTTCAAACTCCTGTTTCAGCGGAAGCAGATCTTCCGGTTTCAGGTCGGGAAGACCGGCTAAATGGTTGGGCTTGCAAAATCGTTTGTATTTTTCCCTGGCCAGCGAATGGTATGGTAACAGGCTGAGGAAAGGCGCTTTGCCACCCAGTTCATCAGTAATGAAGGATTTCATGTCGCTGATATTACCTGGGGTGTCGGTTATACCTGGGATGACCGGGAAACGAATGATGATATTTTTTCCTGATTTTACCAGGAATCTCAGGTTTTTAAGAATGGAGATATTCGATTCGCCTGTATATTGCCTGTGAAGCCGGTCGTTGATTATCTTAAGATCAAACAGTATTAAATCGGCCAGGGGTGCAATACGGGCCATAACATCAGGTGAAGCATAACCGGAGGTGTCGAGGGCAGTATGTATACCCTGGTTTTTGCACTGATTCATCACCTCCTCAAGAAAAGTTTCCTGCAACATCGGTTCTCCTCCCGAAAAGGTCACGCCGCCACCCGATTCTTCGTAGAAGATCCGGTCCTTCACAATCTCAGCCATCACTTCTGCAGGTGTCATCAACTTCCCGGTAGTTTCTTCGCGATCAAACCTCCGGCCATCGAGCATAAGGTGTTTTACCGAATATTCAACGCCGGTATCGCGGCTTTCAGGATTGTGACACCATAAACATCCCAACGGGCATCCTTTGAAAAAGATAGTTGTTCGTATCCCCGGACCATCGTGTACCGAAAAACGCCTGATGTCAAAAATCAGTCCCCCCGTCATACGATTGAAATCATTGTTCACAGTAGAACCTGATCATCCTGACAATGGCCTCTCCGCAGGCAGGACAGAACCCTGGGGCTTCATTGCTTTTCATACGGCAATCCATCGTGGGGCTGTAGATTCCCTTCGAAAGATAGCCGCCGCCCTCGAACATTCCCGTCGCTCCTTTGAACTTTTCTGTTCGCTGGGTAGGTATGGGTGTGCCGGGAGTGACCAGTTTTTTCCATTTCGAATCAAAATTCACATTTGTAGTGATGTTGGGTTCCCAGGGTTCGTATTTAAGGTTGTAATAGTCGCTGTATGTGATTTCCGATGTGTAATATTCATCTGCCAGACCGGCAAATTCATGACCGAACTCATGGATGGCTACAATCTGTGAAAGCTGGTTATCAACCGTGCCTTCACCGTAATGGTTGTAAAACCCGCCGCCACCATACCGGTTGCTGTTAATCAGCACAAAAATGGCATCATAGGGAACACTGGCAGCAATATCATACACCGATTTTGTGTCAAAAGTGGTCAGGTACCTGTCCATGTTGAAGGTGTAAAAGTTGCTGTGGATGTTGGTGTTTACATAAATATCCTTGCCTGGTATGGTGATCCCCGATTCATCCGACGGAGATTCGATGGCATAAAAATTAAACTTGTCGCTGTTTTGTGAATAGGGCTCCACCGACATGAAATAATCCTTCATCCGCTGGGCATCTCTCCTGAATTTATCCATCTCCCCGGCTGTATATCCCTCGGCAATGAATGCAATATCAACGTGATCTGACGGATCACCTGAATCTTTTATTTTGGTGAATTTACAGGTGTGTACCATCTCGTGGTTAATGAAATAATCATTTGGATCGATGAACCTTTCGAAGAGGGTTTCAAACCGGTTTGTTTCGTAAGATCGTTTCTCAATGACAAACCTGACTGTAACTTTCGGGAAGGGCATCACGGCGGTCATGGGGAATGCCCGTTTCATCTTTTTTGCCTCGGCGGTGCCTTTCCATTCCTGGAACAGGGTGCTGAAACCGCGGGAAAACAAAAGCGTTTTTGTTGCAGAATCATACAACGAATACCTGTAGGTGCCGAAATCAAAGGGATCAACAAGGTTTTTACGGGGGCCGCCCCAGTTGGGCTCTTCCTTCATCTGGCTGAAATAAGCAACCTCCGATTTCGAATCGCCGGCCAGGAAGTAATCAATCCGCAGGGTTTTTGGTGTAAAGGCAACATCGAACGGCACAACCTGTGCAGAGACCGGAATCGCTGCAACGGCACCTGTAAGGTCAGCCTGGGCAACCAAGAGGGCGGGACTCAGTACCGTTGCCAATGAAAAGATCACCATCCCTGTTTTTACATTTTTCATGGAAATAATATTAACAAAACATTTTACCTAAAAAGTCCTTCAAAATTAACTAAATCTGACCAACCCAGCCAACTGACAATCCTCTATTTCACGACTTCGCTACCTCGCTACTTCACTACCTCCCTCACCTGTACCACCACCATTCCGGCCAGCATGAGCACACAGCCAATAAGCATCCTGCCGGTGAAATGTTCATGCAGGATGAGCCATCCACCGATCACTGCAAACACCGCTTCAAGGCTGAGAATGATCGAGGCATAAGCCGGGTGGGCGGTCTTCTGTGCAATAACCTGGAGGGTATAGGCAACGCCAACTGACAGTATCCCTCCATAGGCAATCGGGAGCCATGCACGCATGATGGCAGCAAATTCGACCGGTTCGATGGCAAAGGCAACCATGAGATTGAGCAGGGCACAGATGGCGAACTGGATCACGGCAAGCAGGAAACTGTCCATGAGCGGCGACAACCAGGCAATAAAGAGTACATGGAAGGTGAAGATGACGGCACAATACAAAACAAGTTTATCGCCATGGGTGATGTTGAATCCACCGGTCATGCTTAGCAGGTAAAGCCCGGCAACGGAGAGGGCTGCCCCGATCCAGATGGTGATATGGGGGCGCTGGCCGAACAGCAATCCCACGATGGGAACGAAAACCACGTATAAACCCGTGATAAACCCGGCTTTTCCAGCTGATGTCTCCTGCAATCCCAGTTGTTGCATTGAAACTCCGCCAAAAAGGAATAATCCCGTCATAAGACTGCCTACCATGATTTTCCGCCGGTCGGCCGGATGGGAAATCTTCAGCAATGGTTCGCTTTTCGAGGCATTTACAAAAAGGAAGGGGAGAAGAATAATGGTACCCAGTGCAAATCTAACACCATTGTAGGTAAATGGCCCTACATAATTCATCCCGATCCGCTGTGCGACAAAAGCAAAACCCCAGATAACGGCGGCAAGAAGCAGAATTAATTCAGACTTGAACTTCATAATTCATAAATCGTAAATCGTAATTTGTCAGATACTATTCCACAGTAATTTCATCAGCAAACAACCAGGCTTTGCTTCCTGCACCCGGATGCCATTCGGGGCAGATACCCCGGTTTTTGGCCAGGATTTTAATATAGCGTGTTTTGTTCCCCTTGAGTTTGACCGAAAACTCCCGTGTAATGGCACCATCAGCTTTTTCATCCACATCATTTTTGATATTTCCGGCAAGGGTGAAATTGATACCATCATCTGAAATCCAGAAAGTAACCTCGGCCGGCATAAATATCCATGCACCCTGGTCCTGGAGGCACCCGATTGAAAGGCGGTGAACCGAAGTGGCCGAACCAAGATCAACAACGGCATCAATGTCGGCACCTTCATAACCCTGCCATGCATCGGTTTTAAAATTATCACCGCCATGGATAAAATCGATCAGCGCGAGATCGCCTCCGGCCGAATACTGTCCTGAATATTGGGTTTTTAGGGTGATTTTTCTGTTTTTCGGGATCCGGATGAACTTTGCTTCAACCGGGAAACTTTTCGGGGTCTCGCGGCCCTGGGCAAAGGTTATGATCATGGAGACATTGCTAAGATGACCCCTTTGCTTCCAATGTACAGTTTG
>JBAXFZ010000147.1:0-9099 GCA_037139685.1 Bacteroidota bacterium | reverse complement strand
ATAGGAACCCCCAATGGTTGCAGCACTGTTCCTTGCCCGGTTCGCATCCGGCTTTTCAAGCCCCAGCTCATATTTCATCATAAAATCCACCCATTTCCCTTTATCTTTTGCCAGTTCATCGGCAATGATATTCCGGGTCTGTTCATTTAATCCGTAGTTTGCGAAGATCTGCCTCACCTCGCCCTTTTCCTTCTCAGGAACGGTTTCCACCTCCAGGTTCTCCCGTTTCAGTTCGCTCTGGAAATGCTCCTGCTCGGTTTTCCCGGCCAGGTACCCGCCCAGCCCCATCGCGATGCTTCCCGCGACAATCTCGGCGATCCCGGCCGTGATCACAACAGCGTTGTGCTGAACAGCACCACTCAGCCCTGCCGCCAGGGCAAACGGAACAGTAAGCCCGTCCGACATCCCGATCACGATATCGGTGATAAATGCCGAACTGCCGAGGTGTTCCTCTTTATGCACAGTTTTGTTTCCCATTTTCAGTATATTTTCAAACTTCACATTCCATTCAAAAGTAGTACCTTTGTGGCTTCCTTTTCATGAATAAAAACCACCTGAACAGAAATATTCGTTGGTTATTGATTATCAGCAGGATAACATATTCAAGATAACATAACATCTATGGGTAATTTGAACCAACAACGATCCCCTGAAATTGACTTTGAGTATTTTATCAATATTTCTCCCGACCTGATCTGTATACTTGACAGTGAACACAAGGTTATTCGTGCAAACCAGGCTTTGTTAAAACGGTTGAAGGTCTCCGCGGCCGATCTTGCCGGATCAGACGGATCATGGATCCTGCCTGAAAGGGAAGCACAGATTTCTGAAATTTATATCGAAGTTTTAAACGGCTGGTTCTCCCTCACCTCATTCCCGACACAGGATCATGAAGGCGTAACAACCGGGTCGGTATGCATTGCCCGTGATATCACAGCGCACATGCAGGCAGGGGAGTCGCTAAAAAACTCACTTTCCCTTATCAGTGCTACCCTTGAATCGATTCATAATGGCATCCTGGTTGTAAGTCCCGACGGTACCGTTATTAAAACAAACGCAAAATTTGCTGAACTCTGGCAAATGCCTGCGGAAATCATCAGTTCTGCTAAGGATAGCATCCTCCTGGCTTATGCAGTAACACAGGTTTCCGACCCCGAAGCATTTATGGCAAAAGTTTCGGAACTCTATGAAAACCCTGAAGCCGAAAGCCTGGATTTAATATATCTGAAGGACGGCCGGATTTTCGAACGAATTTCGAAGCCCATCATCCTGGGAGGCAACCCGGAAGGCCGCGTCTGGACATTCCTTGACATCACCAAGCGCCGGAAGGCCGAGGAGGCTCTGATGCAGGAGCAGGACCTGATGTCGGCCCTGATGGACAGCATCCCTGATCACGTTTACTTTAAAGATCTTACAAGCAGGTTTTTCAGAAACAACAAGGCTCATGTAGAGTCATTCGGGGTAAATGATCCTGCGTTTTTAAAGAATAAATCCGACTTTGATTTTTTCGTGAAGGATGTGGCTGACCGGCTTTTCGAGGATGAGCAGAATATCATCCGTACGGGCCTGCCAATGCATAAAGAGGAGCAAACCATCAGGAACGACAAAAGCATCAACTGGTATATGGCCACCAAGATGCCGTTGCGAAACAAAAACAATGAAATCATAGGTACTTTCGGTATTTCAAGGGATATAACCGACAGGAAAAAGACCGAACAGGAGCTGAAACTTAAAAACGAACAGCTCTTTACGGCAAACGCGGAAAAGGATAAATTCTTCTCCATCCTTGCCCATGATATCCGCAGTCCGTTCAATGCATTCCTGGGGTTGACAAGTATCATCGCAGAGGATCTTCCCTCCCTCAGGCTGGAGGAGATCCAGAAAATAGGCCTGACAATGCGGAACTCGGCAGCCAACCTGTACCGCCTTCTTGAGAATCTCCTGGAATGGTCACTCCTGCAAAGGGGCTTGACCACATTCCAGCCGGTTTCGTTTTTATTGCACCCGCTGGTTTCCGAGAGCCTGGTGTTCGCCCTTGAATCGGCCGCAAAAAAGGAGATTGAGCTCAATTGTCTTATCCCGGAGGATTTGATGGTTTACGCCGATGAGAAGATGGTTGGAGGTATCATTCGCAATTTATCCTCCAATGCCGTGAAGTTTACTCCAAAGGGCGGCAAGGTTACAATCACCGCAAAACAGGTTCCAGGGCAATCGGTTGAGATTTCTGTCAGTGATAACGGAATCGGCATGAACAGTGAGTTGCTGACGAACCTGTTTCATCTCGATATCAATATAAGCAGGAAAGGCACTGATGGAGAGCCAAGTACAGGATTGGGGCTGATCATCTGCAAGGACTTTATTGAAAAAAATAATGGAAAATTAAAGGTTGAGAGCGAAGAGGGGAAAGGAACCTCCTTCTTTTTCACTTTGCCGGCCAGGGCAGAACCAAAATAACAGGAGTTTCCCACAAACTCTTCGTTAAAACCGGGAATATTTACCGGCACTCCTCCCCCGTTCGTCGGGTTTAACCCATGACCAACCGATTCAGGCTGTACCCTCCCCCTTTTTCATGTTATTTTTGTTTCATCAACTTCAAAAAACAAATCAACATGAAAGCATCAACCATCATCGCAGCAGCAATTCTCTCACTCCAGGCCGGTATCCTTTTTGCAGGAAATGAAAACACCTCTGCACCTGTAACGAACGAAAATATGACGATTTCAATTGTCGCCCTTGCCCCGGCTCCTCCGGCGGAAGCAACCTTCGAAGAGATTGAGGCAGTTGACGAAACCCTGGTTTTTGCTCCCGTAACGCCATCGGAAGCCACATTCGGGGATGAGTACAATGAACAGGCACCAGTCATCGGGCTGGCTCCTTCAACACCCGCAACAGCAGATTTCGAATAACCTCACATATCTTTCCTTACTCTGCGAAGCTGCCCTGTTGGCGGCTTCATTTTTTTCCGGGCTCCCCTGTCAAACTGAATTTCATTCCGGGAGAAGTGAGCCGGTCTGCCACCCATTCCGAAAGCTTTGTCGCACCTGCCCGGTTCAGGTGATTTTCATCAAACCAGTTGTCCTGGTCTTCGAAAATCTCCCCGGGAGGGATCAGAACATCGCCATACCCTGCGTAAGCCGCCATTTCACGGGGTTCTTTACAGGCAGAGCCGTACTGTGGGATATAGAGGAAACATAACCGGATTTTGTTCTCAATGCATAATTCGGAGAGCCGCTTCAGGTATATGCGCGGGTAGGTCATGTAGAAATTTCTCTCCAGGGAGGGAAGCTGGGTACGTGGTTTTGCATTATCCGACCTGATCTTTGCAAGGTATGACTTCGACGCCGTATCAGCCGAGCCCATATACCCGAATTCACCGGTTCTGGCCTCAACGGCGGAATCCCTTTTAAAATACTGCACCTTTAAAACATTCAGGCGAAAAAGAAACGAATTGTAATAGTCCCGGACCATGTCGCGGTTGAAAAACGGGGTAGCCAGGAAAATGTCACGGGCATCGGCAATATATGGAAAGACCGGATGGCTGTAACGGCTTTCATCTTCCCGAACCTCGAGGAACAATATCCCGGGGCGCTTCGCGCGCAGGATCTCCTTCAGTAAAACATAATAGATATTGGTTCCGTAACGGCAATACCCGAAATTTACGACATGAACGGAGGGCAGGTTGATTTTTCTCTGGATAGCGTCATCCATTATCCCGTTTACCGTGTGCGAGGACCCTAAGAAAATGATATTTGCCGGAGTTTCATTCTGATGAACACGGTCATAAAACCAGATACCATGATAGGAACAATCCTCCTTCAGCTGGATGAACAGCTGTCTCCTGTCGACCGGGAGAAAATAGACGACCAGGACAAGGGGTATTATAAATAACAAAATATGTAATAAAAGTCGTCTCATTCTCCCTGCAGTTGGTTCCGGGTTAAAACCGGAAATAGATGAATGTATTTGTTTCAGCTTTGCCAAAATAGCAAATCAATAAAACCAGAAGATAATATACACCCCATCTTACGGGAAGGGGAAGCCTGAAAAACCTGTATCCCTCCGGAGTCTCCCTGAACAGGTATTCAGCCAGCACGACGCAGGGAACCAGGCAAATTACAAATACCAGCTCGGCAACTGTCAGCCCCTGGTTCACAAAAGCACCGGGAAGCGTGCGGAAGGCCGAAGAAACCGAATCGTGGCTCCATCCTGAAAAAAGCTGTGAAACGGTTCGTATGGCTGCGCCTAAGCCGGGTGCACGAAAAAATATCCAGGCAAAACAAACCAGCAGGAAGGTTATCACAACCTGAAGCGAATTATAGGCCGACTTGTGCCGGATGAGCCCGGTTTTCCTGTAAAATCTCCTCCTGGGTTTTTCGGTTAGCGAGCCAATTACCAGGTAAACTGCATATAAACCTCCCCAGGCAATAAAATTCCAGCCCACCCCGTGCCACAGGCCGCATAACAGGAAGGTCACGGTAATCGCGATTGAATAGAGGTATTTCTCAGTGGCGATTCCCAAATATTTTTCATTTTTCATGCGGGCCGAAATAAAATAGGCCAGGGGGAGAAATATATAGTCCCTGAGCCAGTTCGACAAGGTAATGTGCCACCGGGACCAGAATTCCTTAACCGATTTTGAAAGGTACGGGTTGTTGAAGTTATTGCTAAGACGGAAGCCAAGCACCTTCCCGGCACCATGGGCAATATCGATGTATCCCGAAAAATCCATATAGATCTGGAATGCATAAAGCACGGTGGCGATCACCAGCAAAGGTCCATGGGAATACAGGTTACTGTCAAAAACCGCATTCACCGGCACCGACAGTGAGTCGGCAATGACCAGTTTCTTGAAATAGCCCCAAAGCATCAGCCTTATCCCGTTTGTTACGCCGTTGTAGTCAAAAACATGCTTTTCGCGCAGCTGGGGAAGGAACTGTTGTGGCCTTTCGATTGGGCCCTGGATCAGCTTCGGAAAAAATGCAATATAGCAGGCGAAATATCCAGGATGCTTTTCCACAGGGATTCTCCTTCTTTTAACCTCTATCAGGTAACTGATGTTTGTAAAGGTATAGAACGAGATCCCGAGGGGTACGATGACCCTGGTTATGACAGGGTCGGCAGAAAGATGCGAATGGCCCGTGAAGAACGGGAACAGCATATCGGCATACCTGAAGATGGCCAGTATAAGCAGGTTAATTGCGATCCCGGCGATCATGACCCGTTTCCTTGCCGGATCCCGGTCATAATGATCAACCAGGATTCCCATAAGGTAATTCACCAGGATGCTGGCCGCCAGGACTATCGTGTGGGCGGGCAATGAAAAAAGATAAAAAATCAGTGAAGCAGCAAGGAGCATTACCCAGCGGAACCTATGGGAGACCATGTAGCAGGCACCCGTGGTAAAGAAGAAAAAAACAATAAAATTCAGAGAGGAAAACAGCATCGCATAAGGATAATGCAGTCAAAATTACAATTATTTTCGTACCATCAGCCCCGCTCAAATATACAGGAGAGAGCCTTTCACGGTTGAATGCCGGTAAGGGAACGGATGGGATAAAGGATAAAAAATATTTATCATTTCTTTTTGTTGATAAATATCCTATCCCACTTGTAGCAATGAAAAAGAATGCCCCATAAATTTAACGGAAATTTTAAACCCCGAAATCATGAAAAACCCCAGACATATATCGACAAACGACGTAGTTGACAACAGGTTAGAGATCTCCAACCATCATGTAACGGTCCCCAAATCCAAGCTTACATCGGGTTCCGTTGCCGACAAGTACCCCGTCATGCTGGATGACGGCAGAACAGTGGTTTATATCACGGATAAAAGCAGGGAAAGAGAGATCAGGCTCAGGTACGGGTTACGGAAATGAATTATGGAATTAGTATTTAAAGATGTAAAATATATTTTTGCATCTTTAAAAAAATCCATGATTGGAAGAGAATGAGTTTCGCTGATGCCATAATTAATCATCTACAACACCCGGCAGGAATACTGCATAACCTTTTTGTCTGCAACGTTTCCTAACAATCCCTGACTTCAATGGGAGGATGACCGGGAATTACCGGTACAGCCTCAGATGAATAAATGGGAATACCTGCATGCAAAGCCGGTGTTTTGTCGTGCATATAATCTTATGGCAAATGAAGGGCAAAATGAAAAAATATTTCACAATTATTTTTGGTTCCGCATAACATTTTTTATTTTTACATACAGAATATCTTTTTTGATCTCTTTTGGAAACTTCGGATTTCATTCGATGGGTAAATTGGATTTGGATTTGGAATATAGAGTTGTCAATATGCTTATTGTTACAATAAATTTCAACCATTAACAAACACCTAAAAGGAGGCCAAAACATGGAAAACAAAAAAGCTGACCTGGCAGGACCAGGAATCGGCGATTATGCCGATGTTGAAAAAATTCTTCCCTCGGATTACACATCGTTACTCGATCCCAAGGAAACGCAAAATGCGGTAACAGCTGTAAAGCAATACATCGAAGAGAATCTCTGCAGGGAGCTCAACCTGATGAGGGTTGAATGCCCCCTGATTGTCGATGTTGAAAGCGGTGTCAACGACTACCTTGACCGCGACGGGTCAAGAACTCCTGTCGGGTTCCATATCAGGAACGATTATGATAAGCATCCTATCGACGCCCAGGTGGTTCAGGCTGCAACCAAATGGAAAAGAATGGCCCTCAAACAATTCGGGATGAAGGTCGGTGAAGGCCTTTATACCGACATGCGCGCTGTTCGCAAGGATTATTTCCTTGACCACGACCATAGTGCCTATGTTGACCAGTGGGATTGGGAAAGAGTCATTACAAAGGAAGACCGCAACCTTCAATTCCTGACAGGTGTAGTGGAAAAAATATGGAAAGTGCTTAAAGGCGCCGAGGAGCATGCAATGAAGCTTTTCCCGAACCTGGGCAGCAACAAATATCCGGCTCTCCCCGAAACGATCAAATTCCTGCATGCAGAGGAGATCCTTGAACGGTTCCCTGACCTTCCAAGGAAACAGCGCGAAACGGAAATCCTCAAAATTTTCCCCGCAGTGTTCATTTACGGGATAGGCTGGACACTTGATGACGGCTATCCACATGAGATGAGGGCGGCCGACTATGACGACTGGGTAACTCCCACCGTTTCAAAAGATGGCAGGCCTATGCACGGGCTGAATGGAGACATACTTGTATGGAACTCCGTAACTCAGCGCCGCCACGAGCTCACCTCAATGGGAATCAGGGTTAATGCCGAGACCCTCAGGCAGCAGCTTGAGTTGACAAAACAGCTTGATTTCCTGAATTATCCCTACCACAAAGCAATAATAAACAACGAGTTGCCGCTCAGTATCGGGGGAGGAATAGGGCAGTCAAGAACCTATATGTACCTGCTGAAAAAGGCTCACCTGGGGGAAACAAGTGTAACCGTTTGGCCTAAGATCCTGAAGGATATGTGCCACGAGAAAAACATACATGTCCTTGATTAACGGGGTAATCATGCAGGAGTAAGTTCGGTATAAATATTGCCGAACATGCTTATAAAGTAGGTGTTTTTATTTGTTGAGATTCTGCAGAAGGGATGGATTGAACTTTTACTTTCATTGCAGGGTCTCCACACCAGGTCGGAATCCGCTATAACCTCTTCAGGATAGCGGGCTCTGACCATTTCTTTGAATTTATCCAAGTCATGGTAATGCTCTGTCCCGGGATAGGTAAACGGAGTGAAAGAAAGTATGTCGCTGTTCATTGCATCCACTTCGGCGATACAGATCATTTTATCATTTAAAAGCCAGTAAAGTATATAATAGGCAGCTCCGGGGTCGTCGAGACGCTTAATGAATAAACAGTGGATAAGATCCATGTTCTCCAGGCATCGCTGGAGGGCGCACGGGTGGGGGAGGTCGGATTCCTCTATAGAATTAATCGCAGCCCTGATGGCCTGTTCCCGCGTAATTATTTCCATAGTAATAACAAAAGTAGTCAATGATAAACCCAAAGTCAAGCGGTTGGTTATAAAATATTTATTCTGCTTTGTGAAAAAACCGGAACTACTTATTTTGCCACCCAAAACCTGCCCATGCATTTTTGCTTTAGATTTGCTTAAACCACATTAATTTAAGGGAAAACTACTTTAAACCCGGTTCGATCACACCGATAAAGGACAAAATTCGGAGGGGGTGGTGAAAGCGGTGTGAAAATTTTCTGTCGGAGAAAAACAAGCCGTTATTAACCCTTTGAATCGGGCCGGTAAAAAATAAAACGGATAAAACCGTAATTTAACCCTATATTTATATTTTTTGCCCCTGACCTCCTTTTACAGGATTATTACTTTAATTTTCCATTTCAGGGCTTTCAACAGCCAAATCTGACTTTCTTTACCGGGGAAGACACCTACACGCTGCTTTTCAATTCGGCAATGCAATTCAAATTGCATTCTGCCGGCATGTTCATCCATGCTGTTCCGGCATCCGGTCAGATGTGACCGGCCAATTTACCACGAAGGTCAATCAGTGTGTCACGTACCTGTTAACAAACTAATAAAAATTGAAAAAATGAAAAGAAAAATTTACGCACTTGTATTCTTAGCCGGCATGTTGATACCGGGTTTGCTCATGGCCCAATTCGCCCAGCAAGGTTCGAAAATTTTCGGTTCCGGGGGTGACGCGAGTTCATTCCAGGGAAGTTCAGTCGCCATATCTTCCGACGGCAATACAGCCGTTGTAGGTGGAATTTATGATAACACCCAGCAGGGAGCCATATGGATTTTCACGCGGAATGGGGGCGTGTGGACCCAGCAAGGCACCAAGCTTTCCGGCACAGGTGGGTCCGGGGATTTCTCATACCAGGGTTATTCGGTTGCCATTTCTTCTGACGGCAACACCATCATCGAGGGAGGCTGGAGAGACAATACCGATACGGGAGCGGCATGGATATTTACAAGAAATGCTGGTGCCTGGGCACAGCAGGGTTCAAAGCTTGTTGGTTCGGGAGCTGTGGGCGGCCAGATTCTCCAGGGAACGTCCGTTGCAATCTCTTCCGACGGCAATACTGCATTGGTAGGCGGTTCAGGAGATAACGGGACAGGGGCT
>JBAXFZ010000146.1:0-9100 GCA_037139685.1 Bacteroidota bacterium | reverse complement strand
CCGGGCAGCTATTATCTCACTGTATCCGATGCAAATTCATGTACCCATGCGTTTGGTCCGTACCTGATCACCGAGCCTGAAACCTTCAAATTCGACAAGATCATAACTCCTGTGACTTGCTATGGAGGCAGTGACGGGGCGATCAACAGTGTTAATATAACCGGGGGAACACCACCATACTCCTATTTGTGGAGCAACGGGGCTACAACACAGGACATCTCGGGTCTCACCGCCGGTGACTATTCGTTAGTCGCCACAGATGCACGGGGATGCCAGACCAATGGAGGTGGTACTGTGCTGCAGCCAACCCAATTGACAGCACTGATCAGTTCGCAAACAAATGTACTTTGCCACGGCAATGCTACCGGTGCGGCAACTATTGCAGGTGACCAGGGATCTCCGGGTTATTCATATGCCTGGAGCAACGGAACAAGCTCTGCTACAAGCACGGGCTTAACGGCCGGCAATTACACGGTAACCGTTACCGACAGCCACACCTGTACTGCCACAACTACAGTCACCATCACCGAACCCGCAATCGCCCTTTCAGCCACAATCGAAGGGCAAACCGATGTGTTCTGCCATGGAGGATCAAATGCTGTGGCGACTGCACTCGGTCATGACGGCACCAGCGGCTACACCTATGTTTGGAGCAATTCTCAGACAATGGCTGCGGCTACCGGTTTAACAGCTGGTCCATACACCGTTACCGTAACCGACAGCCATACGTGCACGGTTACAACTTCTGTAACAATTACTGAACCCGCTGTTGCTCTCTCTGCCACCATCGAGGCACAAACCGACGTGCTCTGCCACGGCGAATCCAATGCCGCCGCCACAGCCCTTGGTCATAATGGAACAAGCGGGTACAACTATGCATGGAGCAACGGTCAGAGTTCTGCTACGGCAACAGGCCTGGTAGTGGGACCATATACGGTTACCGTCACAGATAGCCACAGCTGTACAGCCACCACTTCGGTCAACATCACCGAACCCGCGATCGCCCTTTCAGCCACCATCGAAGGACAAACCAACGTGCTTTGCCACGGCGGATCGGAAGGTGCGGCAACAGCGCTCGGACATGACGGAACCAGCGGCTATTCATATGCATGGAGCAACGGCCAGACCTCTGCCACCGCAACCGGGCTGGCAGCTGCCAGTTACACGGTTACAGTCACCGACTCTCACAGTTGTACCACCACAACCATGGCAACCATTACTGAACCTGCCGCCCTCTGGGCTTCGACCGGTAAAACCGATGTGCTATGCCATGGAACTTCAACAGGATCTGCAACAGTTACGGCCCATAACGGGACTTCCGGCTTCAACTACCTGTGGAGCAACGGAATGACCTCTGCGGGCATAACAGGTTTGGCAATCGGCACCTATACGGTTACCGTCACCGATTCACACAGCTGTACAACAACCACGAATACGGTTATTGGTCAACCGGATGAAATTGCACTGGGCGCAACTGTCGTTAATGTGAGCTGCAACAGCGGTAATTTCGGATCAGTCACCACCACCGTATCGGGCGGAACATACCCCTACCAGTACATCTGGAGCAACGGACTCACCACCTCTGCAATCTCGGGCCTGACGGCTGGAACCTATGCGGTAACTGTAACGGATGACCACAGCTGCACTGCAAGCGACTCATGGGTGGTGAAAAGCACCACTGCAGATATATCAGGTCCGGATACGACATGTTGCAGCCCGGGAAATCAATCGGTATACCATGCATCAATTGTCAACGGGTGCACCCCGCAAACCTATCAGTGGACTGTCTCAGGAGGTTCAATTCTTTCAGGACAGAATACTGAAACAATAACGGTCGAATGGAGCTGTTGTTCCACCGGTTACGTTACTGTTGTAGTGCACAACTGCGACGGTTGCAATGTAACGAAAACGATCACCGTAACCATTAACAATCCTCCAAGCCCTGTAATTTCAGGACCTGTTCAGGTAGTGTCGGGACAAACCAACACCCAGTATTGCGCCCTGATAGCCACCCAGCCGGGACATGTATATGTATGGCTGGTAACCGGGGGAAGCATCACCTCGGGGCAGGGAACTCCCTGTATTGAGGTTACCTGGGGACCATATCCTGTTTGCGGATGCGGATCTGTATCGTTATATGAGAGTATCGGAGGATGCATGGGATCGACATATTATCCTGTTACCTTGCTGCCGGGAAGCAATGTGAAGATTTCCGGCTATGTAAGCTATGCCAATGCAAGCGCAAGCAGGATGAATGGCGTGACAATACAGTTGCGCAACTCGGCCAATCTGCTCATCGGTACAACAGTAACTGCCTGCAACCAGTCAAACGGGCTTGCCGGCTATTATGCCTTTACTGATCTCCCGGACGACACCTACTCACTTCACGGAAGTTTTGGCGGCACTTGGGGCGGCAACAATGCTACCGATGCATTGATCGTTCAGCTAAACATTGTAGGTACCTATCCGCTGGCCGGGATACGCCAGGTGGTGGCAGATGTAAATGCAACCTCCACCATCACAGCCCTGGATGCCCTGTATATCAAACTGCGGACTGTAGGTTCGATCAGTTCATACCCGGCTGGTGACTGGAAGGTTACGGACACAACGGTTACTCTTACCGGGACCCCTTTATCTGTAGACCTGAAGTCCCTGTGCGTCGGGGATGTCAATGGTTCATATTCCCCGCTCTCGTTCAAAGCCTCCACCAGCATGTCAGTCCTGGAGGATGGTGTAATGACCGTTCCGGAAGGCGAACCGTTCATCTATAATATCCGCAGCAGCAGGGAAGCCGGCCTTGGCGCCATGACCCTCTTTATGGAGTATGATAAAGACCTGGTGGAAGTCATCGATATCGCCAGCAAAACCGACGGTATGAAATATGTGATCGGGGATGGCCGGATCTCGATTGCCTGGGCCGATACAAAACCGATGACGGTGAAAACCGATGACCTTGTCCTGAGCCTGAAAATGAGGTTGCTCAGGGAAGTTCCTCGACCTGCCAGGATTTTTGACATCAGGGAGGGAAGCGAGTTTGCAGATATTAATGCAGAACCATACTTCAACTATGCTTTGAAAATGGCTGACCTCGTAACCCAGGGCCATCCGAAAGGGATCTCGATGTACAATTATCCTAACCCGTTCGAAGGTAAAACAACCATCATGTATAGCTTGCCGGAACCGGGACGCACCAGGATTGTGCTGACCGACGTGTTCGGCAAAACTATCTGCACTCTTGTCGACAAGGCGGAAAACGCCGGGCTCCATACGGTTGTTGCTGATCTTGGAGAACGCTCACTGGCATCGGGGGTCTACCTCTACAAGCTCATCTTTGACGGGGTAACCGATACCTATATCCTGGTTAACAAGATGGCTTATACGCCGTAACCCTGGAAAAAACAGGAGGAACCGCCTTCATGAATAACCCGGGAGTATGGTCCGAATCAGACACATACTTTCGGGTTATCTCTTTTGTACCGTGCATGTATTGTCATTTCAGTACAAACCCGTTTACCTGTAAAGTTTTTTCAGTATAGAACAAAAGGATATCACCGATTTTTTATACAATTTTTCATACAATAAAGCAACCTCTGCAAATTCCCCTTCAGGCAGTTTGCAAAGGTTTTCAGCGGGGAGCAAGGGTCTTTCCACTTTATCGGTATATCTTTCTCCCAAACGAAAATGTGGCCCCCGTGGCTCATTTCAAAACTTTGCATTTCCTGCCTGTTGGATTTTTCATGTTGGTATCGTAAGCTGCTACATACAAAGAAATAACACAAATTAATTCATGAAAAATCCATACGTTTCATTGCGTTGATCAATTATTTATATTTTTACTTCATGATTTTACAACAAATTGATTTCAGACCATAAATAAGTATTAACTAATAAAGAATCAGCTATGAAACTCTCTTCAAAATTTGTAATGTTATCGGTAATTGTTTTTTGTTCTTTTACCGCAGTTGCCCAGGATTTCCAACCGGTAAAAGAAATTCCTGCCGGGAAAGCCCTTGTCTACATCTATCGCACAAGCAGTATTGTCGGTGCTGCAGTCTCTTATTCTATTAATGCGAACCAGGTGAAAGTCAGTGAAGCCCGTTTAAAGAATGGTACATATATGGTTTATTTCGCGGATCCGGGAAAAATTATGTTCTGGGGCCAGGTGATCAACTACCGAAAGGAAGTGACTCTGGAAGTTGAAGCGGGAAAAACATATTATATCAAGGGTGATTGCTGTGAACTTAAGATCCCGAAATTAGAAAAAGCATTGAAGCAAATTGTCAATTGTGAATTAGCGCGGCCGTAATGAAGAGCATTGCCAGCCTCTTCCGGCCTTTTAAAATGAGAAAAGGTTAGGGTAGTATGTTTTGAAGACATACAATTGTCATTTGTGACAGAAAAAATATAATTATATAGTGGGTTCAGAAACAATTCTGATAAATGGGGCTTTGATAACCAAAAACAAAATGAAAAGACCTATATTTTTATTGATAGCATTTATGATTGCAAAAATTATTTTTTCTCAGGATGCAAAACAGGTTATTGAAGACTTGACAGGTGAAAGCATGACAATAAAAACAGGTAATGTTATCGGCACAATTGATATGAGAGCTAAGTCAGTAGCTGCCGGCGTTACCTGTGGTATTAATTACTATTTAGGTGATGATTTGAGGAGGGGCTCTACAACACTTTCATTTGGTGATTGGTCACCATGGGTTACTATTGAATATAATAACTGGGGAAATATGTCAGTAAAAGTTGGATATAAAGCTACCGGGGATTGTTATCCATCAGTTCAAGTCCGATATTGGAAATCCTCAAACACTATTAATAGCTCAAACTCACTTGGAAATAAAGAGTTGATAGATATTCTTAACAAAGCACAATATGATTTTAATACAAGAAAAGCAGAGCAAATCAAAGAAGAAAGAAGGCAACAATGGGATGATCTTATAAGAAAAACGCAAATCCAAGAAGAAAGAAAGCAACAATGGGATGACCTTTTAAGAAAAACAGAGCACGTCCAAGAAGATAAAAAGCAACAATTTATAAACCAAAGTAATTTAGGTGGTAATAACAATGGCAATAAAAAATATTGTGGTCAATGTCCAAAATGTGGTCGAAAATTTTATTCTGATCATGAATTTAATAGCATTACAAATTGTTCATGTCATTATTCAGGGACTATAAATTTATGTAAATAAATCATTATGAAATTGCCATAATCGAGGGTGTGAAGAATTTTGGTCTTAATCCGAATTTTGTGTGTGCCTAAAAATAAAAACCTCCGCTAATGCCTGTAAACAGTACATTTGCGAAGGTTAGGCGGAGAGAGAGGGATTCGAACCCCCGGACCCTTACAGGTCAACGGTTTTCAAGACCGCCGCAATCGACCACTCTGCCATCTCTCCGGGAGCAAAATTACACTTTTTTTAGAAACCGCCAAAAACATTCATGCCATTTCCGCGTTCCATCTTAACCCGCAGAAACCCGGTTACACCGATTTTCCTTGCAAATTCGCCGGGCCGGAGCTATCTTTGTAAATTGTATCCTTATTTTCATTTGTCAATCAACAACAGCCATGAAAAAACTTTTTTGCGTACTGCTTCTCCTTTTTTTAATCCTGAACGGAATTGATAGCCAGGCAAAAAACCTCTGGGCCTTCCTCACCTATTCCACCTTTAACTCACCCGAAGGACCCTATATCGAAACCTACCTTTCGGTTGCCGGCAACAGCGTGGTCTTTGTTAAAAAAGACAATGGTAAATTCCAGGCCACCGTCAACATCCTGATGACCTTTAAAAAGGATAAGGAGATCAAGGCCTTTAAAAAATATGAGCTTTACAGCAGCGAGATTGACGACACTGTTAACAACAATCTGTACTTTGTTGACCAGCAGCGTATTGCCATCCAGAATGGAACCTACGACTTTGAAATCCAGCTGGTTGATAAAAACAAAATCACACCTGCCGTACCCTATAGCCAGGCTGTTACCATTGATTTCCCGGCTGACAAACCCTCGTTTTCCGGGATTGAACTTGTCAAATCGTATACCAAAACCACCACCCCGACTGAACTTACAAAGAGCGGATATGACCTTGTACCCTATACCTACACCTTTTTCCCGGAGAGGATCTCCACGCTCACCTTTTACAGCGAACTCTACAACATGGACAAGGCCGTGCCCGATGGCAAGTTCCTGCTGTCTTACTTCATCGAATCGTTTGAAAACAACCTCAGGATTGACAAATTCTCACGGGTTAAACAGGAGGCTGCAAGAGGGGTAAATGTACTTCTCTCTGAAATTTCAATCGAAAACCTGCCTTCAGGCAACTACAACCTCGTGGTTGAGGCAAGAAACCAGAAAAACGAGGTGGCTGCATCCAAAAAGCTTTTTTTCCAGCGTATGAATCCTAAGGCACAGTTGGACATGACCGACATTAAATCAGTTGAAGTGGCCAACACCTTTGCCGAGAAGATCACCGACAGCGACAGCCTGTACGAATATATCAACAGCCTCTACCCTATCGCCACCGGGTTTGAAAAGGGATTTATCGACCTGAATGTGACCAGTACAGGCGGAAGCTATTACCCTGCCACAGGAATTGAGCGAACCTTCGTTAAAGAATCCAAAAAGAAGGCCGACCTGAAGAGTATGCAGCAGTTTTTCTTCAGGTTCTGGTCCCAGCGCGACCAGGTCAATCCCCACAAGGCCTGGGCCTTTTATAAGGACCAGGTTTACAAGGTACAGGTTAACTTCGGGACACCGGTTAAAAAGGGCTATCAAACCGACCGCGGCCGGGTTTATCTCCAGTATGGTCCGCCAAACACCAGGAGTACACAATACAGCGAACCGAGCAATTACCCTTATGAGATCTGGCAGTACTATACGCTTAACAACAACCAGCGAAACAAGAAATTCGTCTTTTACTCGCCCGATATGGTTACCAGCGACTTTTTCCTGCTGCATTCCGATGCAACAGGCGAAATCAACAATCCTCGCTGGAAAATTGACCTGCGCAACCGGATCTATACGACTCACGACATCCAGGATACCCAGGTGATCGAATCGTGGGGAAACATGCAGCAGGACTACTGGGATCTTCCAAACTAGTCAATTAAAAATAAAAATTAAGATTACGGGACAGGTTATTTTGTACTTTTACCACGAAATTACGTTGATCGCGGAAGGTGAAGCGTGGTATGCGGGGCCTGAAGAAGGGGGCCACCGGCCTATTTTTTCGTAATTTTTGATTTTTAATTTTAATAATATCCTGATGCAGGTTGCTGTTATTATTTTGAACTGGAACGGAAGGCAGTACCTGCAACAGTTTCTGCCAACCCTTATTCAATACAGCATAGCTGAAGCCGAGATCATTGTGGCCGACAATGCATCTACCGACGATTCAATTTCCTTTCTTGCATCAGCCTACCCTGATATAAGGGTCATTCAGAATCCAACCAACTGCGGATTTGCCCAGGGTTACAACCTTGCCCTGAGCCAGGTCGATGCCGATTATTATATCCTGATCAACTCCGATATCGAGGTGACCGAGAACTGGATCAGGCCGGTCATCGCGCTGATGGAGCAGGATCCGCTGATTGCCGCATGCCAGCCTAAAATCCGCTCGTACCACGAACCTAAAAAGTTTGAATACGCAGGGGCCGCCGGTGGCTTCATCGATAAGTACGGCTACCCCTTCTGCCGCGGCAGGATCTTCCTTTCGATCGAAGAGGATACAGGACAATACGACGATGTAAGCGAGATTTTCTGGGCGACTGGGGCGTGCATGTTCGTGAGGGCCAACCTGTTTCACCTGATGGGAGGTCTCGACGAAGACTTTTTTGCCCATATGGAGGAGATCGATTTTTGCTGGCGCCTGAAAAATAACGGCTACAGGATCATGTATTGTCCCGATTCAATTGTCTTTCATATCGGGGGTGGGACACTTCCAAAAGCCTCCTGGCGAAAAACCTACCTGAATTTCCGGAATAACTTTTACCTCCTCTATAAAAACCTTCCGGATGACAGGCTCCTCCCGGTTTTTGCAGTGCGTCTTTTCCTCGTTGCAATTGCCGCAATTAAAATTCTCTTCCAGGCTGGTTTCAAGGATTTCTGGGCTGTATCGAGGGCCCATATGAGTTTGTTCCATTCGCTAGGAAAAATACGGCAAAAACGGAAGGCCCTTAAACACGGCTCCATGCAGCATGTTTTCAGCAAAAATATCGTGGCAGAATATTACATCAAGGGAAAACGTAAGTTCTCACAGCTGAACATGAAAAAGTTCTATACAAAATAACCGGTCAGCCGATTTTTGCCACAAAACTCTCCACGGCAAGGCGATAGGATTCCATCCCGAACCCGATAATGCTCCCCTTTACATTGACTGCCAGGAATGAGGTATGCCTGAAAGGCTCGCGGGCGAAGGTGTTGGAAATATGAACTTCAACAACCGGCGTACTGATAGCCTTCACCGTATCGGCAATGGCAATGGATGTATGGGAATATCCACCTGCATTGATAATGATCCCGTCGTACAACAGTACCGCATTCTGAAGGGCATTGATGATCTCCCCCTCCACATTGCTCTGGAAGTATGCGATTGAAATTTCGGGATACTGCGAACGCAGCTTTTTCAGGTAGGATTCAAAACTCCGGGTTCCGTAAACCTCCGGTTCCCGCGTGCCAACAAGATTCAGATTGGGACCGTTGATGATCAGAATTTCCATATAAGTCAGTTAAAGTACAAATATATGAAATATCCATAACCACTTTGTTCATGCAAACAGTGAATGATAATTTATGGATATTCCTTTAAAATTTTCGCCACTTCGTTACCTCGCTACCTCGCTATTTTGTACTTTTGCCCCGATACTTCTCCTCAGGGGGTGCCTTAAAACAAGGGCTGAGATTATACCCCAATAACCTGATCCGGATAATGCCGGCGTAGGAAAAATGAAAATATGAAAACAATCGCATTATTGATGCTGACTGGCATGCTTGTGTTTAATACACAGATATGCGGGCAGGTAACGCTGCAGGGCAGGATTACCGACAATGAACAGGGAAAGCCCCTCCCCGGCGCAAATATTTCACTTG
>JBAXFZ010000145.1:0-9120 GCA_037139685.1 Bacteroidota bacterium | reverse complement strand
TTCTTCATGATATTTGGGAGTTCTAATAGTCCTGGGTCTTATGGCTCTTGGAATCCTTGGGCTTATCAATTATAACCATTATGTCCCGAGCATTATTTTCTCGAGGGTTTGCATCACGGGTGCAACCTTTGCCTCCATCGGGCTTATGGTGGTAAATCCCAACGAGTCATCGGTACTGGTGCTGTTCGGCGAATATAAGGGAACCATAAAATCGAACGGGTTTTTCTGGATCAACCCCTTTTATGTAAAGAAGAAGATCTCGTTGCGTGCACGCAACCTGAACCGTGAGCCGATCAAGGTAAACGACAAACTGGGGAATCCCATCATGATCGGGTGTGTGCTGGTGTGGAGAGTTAAAGACACCTTCAAGGCTGCCTTCGAGGTAGACGATTATGTACATTTCGTCGACATCCAGAGTGAATCGGCTACCCGGAAACTGGCCGGACATTATGCCTATGACAATTTTGATGATGAACAGAAGGAGATCACCCTTCGTGCCGGGGGTGAAGAGGTTCACCTGGCGCTTGAAAGGGAGCTTTCGGAGCGGCTTATCATGGCGGGGATCGAAGTACTGGAAGCCCGGATCAGTTACCTGGCCTACGCTTCGGAAATTGCCGGTGCCATGTTGCGCCGTCAGCAGGCTACCGCGGTAGTGGCTGCACGGACCAAGATCGTGGAGGGTGCCGTGAGCATGGTTGAACTGGCGCTGGATCAGCTCAGCAAAAAGAATGTCATTGAACTCGACGAAGATAAAAAAGCGGCCATGATCAGCAACCTGATGGTGGTTCTATGCTCCGATAAGGATACAACACCGGTGGTTAATACAGGAACATTGCATCAGTAGAAAGGTATGGCCGGCAAAAAGGTATTTATGCTCCGGGTTAATCCGGAAATATATGAAGCGCTTGAAAAATGGGCGGAGGATGAATTCCGCTCGGTGAACGGGCAGTTGGAGTGGATTATCGAAAAAGCGCTCAAGGATGCCAAACGAAAACCTTCAGCCGCAGCAAAACAAAAGGAAAAATAATGACTATTGTTTTACTCGCTTTCATCCGGGATAATAAATAAAAAACAAAGAGCTATGATCATCAACCGAGGTAATTTTGGCCTGTTCAGGCGCAACCGTGCAGATTCCGGCAGGCCTGTGATCAGGCCTGAAATGGGACCGGCAGACTGGCTGCTGGAGGTGTTTGCCTTTACGGGCATGATCCTCTTTGCAGGATATACAATTTACAACTTCCCCCACCTTCCTGCAACAATCCCGACCCACTTCAATGGTTACGGCCAGGCCGACGAGTTTGGAGACAAAACCTCATTCCTGGTACTTCCCGGGGTTGCATTATTTGTGTACGGACTGCTTACCCTGATAAACCTGGTCCCGCATACATTCAATTACACGGTGAAGATAACCGCGGCAAATGCCCTGCGACAATATACGATGGCCACACGCCTGATACGAATCCTTAAATCAGGTGTGATCTGGGGTTTTCTTTATATCAGCTTTTCAACACTCCAGGTCGCCAGGGGGGTGACAACCGGCATGGGTGCGTGGTTTCTTCCCGTTTTCCTGGGAATTGTCACAATTCCCATTGTTGTCTATGTTATCATGGCTGCCAGGAAAAACTGACCGCCACCCCGTCAGGATGGCAGACCCCGCCAGGGTGAACTTATCCGTCATTTTTCATACTTTTGCAAAAAAACTGAAAGATGAATTTTATTGAAGAGTTGCGCTGGCGCGGAATGATCCACGACCTGACCCCGGGAACCGAGGAACAGATGCTGAAAGAGATGACGCCGGCCTACATTGGCTATGATCCCACCAGCGATTCACTGCATATCGGCAACCTTGCCTCGATCATGATGCTTGTTCACCTGCAACGGGCCGGCCACAAGCCTTTCGCCCTTGTCGGGGGGGCTACCGGCATGATCGGCGATCCTTCCGGAAAATCGGAGGAACGAAATCTCCTTGACGAAACTGTTTTACGGCACAACCAGGCCTGCATCCGGGAACAACTTGAAAAATTCCTTGACTTTGATTGCGGGGCCAATTCAGCCGAGATGGTCAACAATTACGACTGGACCAAAAATTTCAGTTTTCTTCAATTCCTTCGTGATGTCGGCAAACATATTACCGTGAATTATATGATGGCCAAGGATTCCGTGAAAAAACGCATGGAATCGGGAAGCGGCATCTCCTTCACCGAATTCAGCTACCAGCTTGTCCAGGGATTCGACTACTGCTGGCTTTATGAACATAAGGGCGTTAAACTGCAGATGGGCGGGTCAGATCAGTGGGGCAATATACTGACCGGTACAGAGCTGATCCGCAGGAAACTTGGCGGCGATGCCTTTGCACTTACCTGCCCCCTTATCACCAAAGCCGACGGCGGTAAATTCGGGAAGACCGAGTCCGGGAACGTTTGGCTCGATCCTAAAAAAACATCCCCCTACAAATTTTACCAGTTCTGGCTGAATGCAAGCGATGCAGATGCATCGGAATATATCAGGAAGTTCACATTGCTTCCAAAAGAGGATATCGAAAATCTCCAGGCAAGGCACGATGAGGCACCCCACCTGCGGATTCTTCAAAAAACCCTGGCTGTTGAGATCACCCTGAGGGTCCATTCGGAGGAAGATTTGCAATCGGCCATCGAGGCCTCCGAGATTCTTTTTGGCAAGGGGACCGCAGAAACCCTGATGAAATTAACCGAGGAGACCCTGCTTTCGGTCTTTGAAGGAGTTCCCCAGAGCGAGATGGATAAGGGGGAGATAACAGGCTCGCTGAATATCGTGGATTTCCTTACCGAAAAAACAAATATTTTTCCTTCAAAGGGCGAAGCCCGCAGGATGCTGAAGGAGGGCGGGGTCCAGGTCAACAAGACCAAGGTTGATGAATCATTCATGGTTGGCCCCGAAATCCTGCTGAATGGAAAGTATATCCTGGTGCAGAAAGGAAAGAAAAATTATTACCTGGTGCAGGCAAACTGACCGGAGCAATCCTGCAAACTGCACTCAGCCCGGGCCGGCGATGGACCGCAGCGCACCGCCGACCCAGGCACTCAGGCAAGATCAATTGGTCCCTTGATGTAACGATGGGACAAACCCTGCGGATTTCGTTGCAAAAAAAGTCAGCAATGGTGGAAAAGTTCAGGAAAATCAGATTGCGGTACTTTTCAAGGAAGGATCGCAAATTAAGCACGCCTGCTGTACTTTTCCTGCTTTTATTGCTCATTCCCGGCAGTTTTTATCCACAGCCCATCAATCGCAAAGCCCTGTTCCTGGGAAACAGTTATACCTATGTGAACAACCTGCCGGGGCTGGTTGCTGCATTGGCACATTTCGCCGGGGATTCACTCTTTTTCGGCAGCAATACCCCGGGAGGTTACACCCTCGGATGGCAACCCATTGCCCATGCTACCGACCCCGTAAGCCTTGCAAAAATCCATGAACAGAGCTGGGACTTCGTGGTTCTCCAGGAGCAGAGCCAGATCCCGGCCATTCCCATACTGCGCGACAGCTGCATGATTCCCGGATCGCAAAGCCTTTTTGATTCGGTGAAATCAGTGAATCCATGCAGCCGGGTGTTGTTTTACCTCACCTGGGGGCGACGCTACGGGGGAATCCAGTGTTTTGTCCCTAATTACTGCAGCCCGAATTTCACTGACTTCAACCAGATGCAGGATTCGCTGACAATGGCATACAAGATGGTCGCCGATTCGCTCTCCTCATGGATCGCACCCGTCGGCGTAGCGTGGCGGCTGGTGATCGGCACCACCGGCATGGTGCTGCATGATGCCGACGATTCGCACCCGAACCTGAAGGGTTCCTACCTCGCCGCCTGCGTGTTTTACGCTGTGATCTTCGGCAAACATTCGCATGGGATCGCATATACGGCCGGGCTTTCACCTGATACTGCAAACATTCTGCAGCAGGCTGCCGATTCTATCACCTTCGGGTATGCCGCACACTGGAATCTTAACAATGACATTCCGGGGGCCGCATTTATCCCGACCCTGTCATCCGGCACCCTTTACACGCAGAACCTGAGTACAGGGGCAGGAAGCTGGTTCTGGGACTTTGGCGACGGGCAAACATCGACCCTGTTTGAACCGGTTCATGTGTACAGCGCTTCAGGATCCTTCCCCGTCAGGCTCAGGGCCTGCAACAGCTGTTTCTGCGACTCCGTCACGCATCCGGTTGTCGTAACAGGCGTCGGTATTCAGACGCCTGTGAATGAACCGGCTGACATTACTCCTGTCGGACCGGATGAATCAGGCATCATCACGCTTCTCAACTTCCCCGGCGATGGAACCCTATTCCTCTATTCTGCAAAGGGAGAATGTACTGGGATTTACCCGGTTCATTCAGGAAAAACTTTGGTCCCGTTGATTGAACATGGCATGTGGCTTTGGAAACTGTCAACCCGGGATTCAAAAATTGCCGCGGCCGGAAAAATTGTACGGTAACCCGCTGATCCTGTATCATTGCCATGATAATTCCTTACCTTTACCGGTTCATTAACAATTCAGCCTATGATACTCTCTGCCTGCGGGCTTATTTGTACCGAGTGTGAATTTTACGGAAAAACATGCAACGGCTGCCATGCCGTTAAGGGGCAAACCTTCTGGGCGCTGGAGCATGTGCCATCCAAAGTCTGTCCGCTTTACGACTGTTCGGTAAACAAGAAAAAATTCAAGGACTGCGGCGATTGTCCGGAATTGCCCTGCACCATGTTCCGGGAAATGAAAGATCCAAACTCAACCGAAGAGGAGCATCAGCAGGGACTTATCGACCGTACCGGAAGGTTGGCACGTGAACCTGACAAATTGTAAATCCAGCAATACAGGATAGAATGGCCCGGTGTTTGAACCTCCTCCTTGCTTCATTTTGCTTTCTCCTTTTGTATCCTGTTTTATCACAGGATATGGAAAGAGCCGGGAAGTTCACCCGGGGGGGCGATCTCCCCTCGGGAGCGCTCGCGACCGACTCTTCGGTTTTGATAAGCAGCTATTACAATGCTGCCGATCCAAGGGATGAATGGACCGAATTACTTGTCGTTGCTGACAATGTTGACATGCGCAACTGGTCTCTCCAGGATAATAATTCAGCCCAGACTACATTCCAGCCCCTGGTTTCCTTTAACAACATTCCTTTGTGGAACAACATGCGGGCCGGGACCATTATCATGATCTGGCACAGGCAGGTTGGTACCGCAGGGAACAACCATCCTTCAGATATTATTAAAACCGACGGCTATATCGAGGTTTCAGCCAACGATGCGACCTGTTTTAACGGCGGTGCTTTCGGAACCGCCCCCCTTTACGCCGGGAACACGCTCAACATTGCCGCTGCAGGCGACCTGCTCCAGCTGCTGAATGCTTCTGGGACCTATGTTCATGCCCTGGGTCATAAAACGGCCTATGGTACAAGCTGGCCAACATTATCAACCCCCAAACTCAACCATAAAGCCAGCCTCGTCGACGGGGAGGCTGTTTTCGTTTGCCCCGGCAATAAGGTGGATGAATATGGATTTCTTGCACCGCAAGATGGTACCACCTATACAGCTAAAAGCAGTACCGACATCTCGTTCGGGCTTCCAAACTGCACGGCCACATCCGCTGCCAACAGCGACTACTGGCGACTGGTAAGACAACCCCGCTGGCCAAACCCCGTGTTAACCGGCAGCGTCAACCCTGGCAATACACAGGTAATCCTGAACTGGAATAGTTCCGAAGACCTCTTCCCCGCTGACGGGCTGCAGGGATACATGATCCTGAAAAACAGCACAAACAGCTTCGGGACGCCTGCCGACGGCCACACTTACGCCATCGGGGACAACATTGGCGGAGCAAGCGTCCTGGCCATTATCAGCTCTTCACAGATACTGAACTACTCCGACAATACAACGGTCCCGTGCTCGGGAGGTTATTATTACAGGGTTTATGCCTTCCGGTATGTCGCCGATCCCCAGGGAAACGATTTCAACACAGCCAGGGGCAGGGCATACAACGAAACCTATTATGGCGCTGTACAGGTGACCTACCCGGCTGCAGTCGCCCCGCTTTCCGCCTCGGTTGACCGGAATAATTTCTGTGAAGATGACCCGGGGAATATTACCCTTTCGGCCTTCGGAGGATCTGGCAATATTCTGAACTGGTTTACCGGCAGCTGCGGCGGAACACTGATCGGCACAGGCGGTGCCGTGAACAACAGCCTTACCATCCCGTCGCCCGCCGTTACGACGACCTATTTTGCAAGGTGGGAGAACAGCTGCGGCTTTTCCTCCTGTGCCCAGGCAATGGTAACCGTTGTCCCCAATACCCCTGCAGGCATTGCCATAACAGCCAGTGCGAACCCGGTATGCACAGGCATACCTGTTACTTTTACCGCCTACCCGGTGAACACAGGGACTGCACCCCTATATCAATGGACGGTTAACGGAATCAATGCAGGGGCTAACAGTACAACCTTCACCTATATTCCTCAAAACGGGGACATTATAGCCTGCACACTCATCTCGAATGCCCCCTGTGCTACAGGCAACCCGGCCACCTCAGCCACCATCATCATGTCGGTCGGTTCAGCCATTCCTGTCGGTATAACCATAACCGTGAGCCAAAACCCTGTTTGCACCGGTACGGCCGTTACTTTTACAGCCTCCCCGGCAAACCAGGGAACTGCACCCCTCTATCAATGGACGGTTAACGGGATCAGTGCAGGTACCAGCAGTACCACCTTCACCTATGTCCCGCTGAACGGCGACAATGTTGCATGCACCCTCACCTCGAATGCATCCTGCGCCTCAGGCAACCCGGCTACATCACCCGCCATCATCATGTCGGTGAGCTCGGCAATTCCTGTCAGCGTAAATATAGCGGCAAGCCAAAACCCGGTCTGCCCGGGAACTTCCGTAACCTTCACTGCAACTCCCCTTAATCCTGGTCCGGGGCCGCTCTACCAATGGAAAGTCAACGGGATCAGTAAAGGAACCAACAGCACCTCCTTCACCTATGTCCCTCTGAACCTTGACAATATCGCCTGTACACTCACCTCGAATGCATCCTGTGCCTCCGGGAACCCGGCGACCTCATCCCCCATCATCATGTCGGTGAGTTCAGCCATTCCTGTCAGCGTAAATATAGCGGCAAGCCAAAACCCGGTCTGCCCGGGAACTTCCGTAACCTTCACTGCAACTCCCTTTAATCCTGGTCCGGGGCCGCTCTACCAATGGAAAGTCAACGGGATAAACGCCGGGACGGGAGGTGCCACATTTGTCTATACCCCGGCCGATAACGATAATATTTCCTGCCTGCTAACCTCGAATGCCTCCTGTGCCCCGGGTTCCCCGGTTGCCTCCAACACTGTTATCATGACCATGACGGCGGGATTTCCTGTTAGCGTCAGTATCAGCACCACCCCGGGCACCCTTGTTTGCAAGGGAACCCCCGTCACCTTCACAGCCAGCCCGACAAACGGGGGATCATTACCCACCTACCAATGGTTTCTCAGCGGCACCCCCCTGGCCGTTGCCGGACCCGTATACCAGTATGTACCCTCAAACGGGGATGTGGTTTCCTGTACCCTGACGTCGAATCTCTCCTGCTCCATCAACAACCCGGCTTCCTCGAATACAGTCCTGATTTCAACTTCTTCGGCCCTGGAGGCGATGGTTTCGATAGCTGCCAATCACACCATGGTCTGCCCCGGCACCGAGGTGATCTTTCATGCATCACCTGGAAATGAAGGTCCCTCTCCGGTTTATGAATGGTTTGTTGACGGAAGCCTTGTCCAGCAGGGTAGTTCTCCTGTTTATCTGACAAGTACGCTGTTGCCGGGGAAACCTGTTAAATGTCAACTCACATCATCCCTCTCCTGCGTTGCACAAAAAACCGTCTCTTCCCTCCCCATAACCATGTTAACAGCCCCCTATCCAAGGGTCGTCCTGTCAGAAAAGGAATTTTTATGTTCCGGAACAGTCACCCTGCTTGATGCCGGCGGGAACTACATCACCTATACCTGGCAGGACGGAAGTATGACCCGGTATATGAACATTGGCAAAGAAGGTGTATATTGGGTGGTTGTTAGCGACAGCCTCGGGTGCAGTGCCTCCGACTCCGTGCTTGTAAAAAAATGCAGCGGAAACCTCTTTGTTCCTGGTGCTTTTACTCCCAACGGAGACGGTCTCAATGACATTTTCAGGGTTTTGGCAGATCCGGATGATATAGCTGAATTCAACATGCAGATCTTTACCCGCTGGGGCGAGATGCTCTTTGAATCGGACAATCCGGCCACAGGCTGGGATGGGACCAGGGGAGGGCAATTTTGTCCGTCCGGTTCATATATCTGGAAAATAATATATAAGGGCACTGCCGGGGGACCAGGGGCGGACCGTGTCACGGAAAAAGGCACCCTGGAACTGGTCAGGTAACTACTAATAAAACGACAAATGAACCATACCCTGGTATTCGCTATTGTTTTTATAAATCTCGCCATGGTGCTGTATACTGTTGGCGTTTGGGCCGAAAGGATTCAGCGGCGGCTGAAATGGTGGCACACCGGCCTGTTCTGGGCAGGCCTGGTTTGCGATACCGTGGGGACCACCGCCATGAGCATGATCGGGGGAGCACTTATCAAGTTTAACTTCCATGGGATGACCGGCATGACAGCCATCCTGCTGATGCTTTTTCATGCCACCTGGGCTACATGGGTGCTGCTGCATCACGATGAAAAACGGATAAGTACCTTTCACCGGTTCAGCATCTTTGTCTGGATCATGTGGATGATCCCGATGATCGGGGGGATGTTGCTGGGAGCGGGAGTTTAAAAAAGAAATGGCGAAATAGCGAATTGCGAAGCGATCACGAACACCGGGAAAAAAACGGGCTCCTGCATTTTCGGTCATCATTCCCGGTTGTTTATCGAAGCGCCGGTGAGGTTTGACGAAAAAGGTTTTTCATGAGCAATTATAGTATTTCTTTTGTGTCGGTAAACCAATAACAATTGACACATGAAAGCAAAAAATGTCTTACTGGCTGGTTTGATGATCATTTTCGTCACCGGTTGTTTTGTAAAATCGCTCCACCCATTTTACAATGAAACAGAACTTCTTTTTAAAAAAGA
>JBAXFZ010000144.1:0-9224 GCA_037139685.1 Bacteroidota bacterium | reverse complement strand
GGATAGTCCTTCATCAGGCCATACCCCCCGTGAAGCTGAACAGCCTCATCGGCAACCTCGCGGGCGATTTCAGAACAATACAGTTTGGCCATGGCGGCCTCCTTTGCATAGGGCAGATCGTTGGATTTCAGCCACGCACCTTTATAGAGAAGATTCCGTGCCAGCTCGATCTTGGTAGCCATATCGGCCAGCTTGAAGGCATTGACCTGGAACTGGGCGATGGGTTTTCCGAACTGCTTCCTGCTTTTGGCATATGCAAGTCCTAATTCAAAGGCTCCCTGCGCCAGTCCGAGTCCCATGGCGCCAATGGCAAGCCTGCCGCTGTCGAGGGTGCCCAGCATGATGTGCGAACCTTCCCCGCGCTTGCCGAGGAGGTTGGAGGCAGGGACCCTGCATTCATCAAAAAAGAGCTGTGAAGTATCCGAGGCCCGCCACATCATCTTGCCATGCATGGGTACGCGCTTAAACCCGGGGGTGTCGGCATCCACGAGGATGGTCGAAAACTCCTTCTGCCCGTTTACTTCACCCGAGACAACCTGTACGGTGGCTCCCTTGTTGATGCCGGATGCCCCGTTCGTTATGAAAATCTTGGAACCGTTTATGATCCAGTGGTCATCTTCGAGACGTGCCGTGGTTTTGGTAGCCCGTGAATCGCTCCCCGCGTCAGGCTCTGTCAGGCCAAAGGCCCACAGGGCATCACCCGTTGAAAGCATGGGAAGATACTTTTGTTTCTGCTCCATTGTCCCGTAATTCATGATGGGGCCGATGCCCAGCGAAATGTGCGCAGCCAGGGTGGCCGCCTGCGAACTGTCGATGCGGGCAAGTTCTTCCACTGCAATTACGTAGGCCAGCGTATCCATGTCAAGTCCGCCATACTCAACGGGTGTCCTGAGACCGAAAAAACCAAGTTCACCCATCCTTTTGGTGAGCGGAATTGAAAATTCACCCTTTTCATCAAGTTCCTGTGCAACCGGTTTTACCTCGCGCTCGGCGAAATCACGCACCGTTTTGCGTATCATGTTGTGCTCCTCTGTCAAATACATCGTGTTGCTTTTTTTAGGTTTGGTTTATAACTATCCACTGTTTATCCGGGTTGAAAATCTCATGTGCCATCGCCGAAGCCCTTGACAGGGCCTCCTTGTCAATATTAAGAGGAATTTTCTTTTCAACTGCAAATTCCACCAGGTTTTGCGTCTTAAGGTTTCCCAGCAATCCATTCCCCGCCATGGGGCAGCCTCCAAGCCCGTTGATAACCCCGTCAAAACGACGGCAACCGGCAAGGTATGCGGCGTTCACCTTGTCGTACCACCCTTCGTTGGCCGAATGGAGATGCAGTCCGAACTCAACCCCGGGGAACATGGGTACCAGGGTTGAGAAAACTTCAAGGATCTGCTTTTCATCAATTTCGTAACTGACATTCGAAAGGGGTATCGTTCTGACTCCCATTTCGTATAGTACCCCGACCCATTCGACAAGAGTTCCGATATTCCATGGCTCACCGTAAGGATTTCCAAAAGCCATCGAAATATAGATCACCGCCTGTTTTCCCGTTTTTCCGCAAAGGTTTACCAGCTTATCCGCAGTTTCAATTGCCTTTTCAGGAGTTGAGTTGAGGTTTAATTTCAGGAATGCCGGTGAAAAAGAGAAGGGAAAGGAGATATGGGTGATCTGTTCGAATGCTGAAAGAATCTCCGCGCCCCTGCTGTTTAATGCAAGGAACATCAGGCCGGATTTGGTCTTTCCCAGGTCAAGTCCTTCTAGTACTTCGAGCGAATCGGCCATCTGGGGGACCATTTTTGGAGAGACCAGGCTCCCGGCTTCCACCACATCAAATCCGACCTTCAGCAGTTCATTGATATACCTCACCTTCTCCCGGGCAGGGAGCAGGCGGGGAAATCCCTGCATGCCTTCTCGCGGTGATTCAATGATCCTGATCATCCCTTGCCGGTCAGGGATTTGGGAATACGCCCGTTTTTGATCGCTTCCGAGCGCAGCCGGCGGCCAACGATTCGTTCGACCATCGACCCTATCTCAAGCACCCTGTCAACATCCAGCTGGGTGTCGATCCCCATTTCATCCATCATCACCACCATATCTTCGGTCGATACCAGCCCGACCAGGTTCGGGTCCTTGTAGTAATAACTCCCGGTGCCGGCAACCGGCACCCCGCTGACAAAGTTGGCCGGCTGACCCCCGATGCCACCCATGGTCGATTCGTAGTTGACCATTCCTGCCTGTAGGGCGGCAAGGACATTGGCCATACCCCAGCCGCGTGTGGTGTGGAAGTGAACGATCTGTTTTTCGACACGCACCCCCGAATCGAGGAGCATCGAATAGTAACGGTACACCCTGTCGGGAGAGGCCGACCCGTCATGATCGGCATGTTCAACATCATTGACCCCGATGTCGAGCCAACGTTTGGTAAATTCAATAGCCTTCTCCATTTTGGTGGGCCCCTCAATGGGGCAGCCCCAGATGGTGCTTACGGTGCCATTCACCTTCAACCCGGCTTCACGGGCCATTGGAATATACTTTCCGGCCATCTTCCAGTAGTCATCAAGGCTGAGCCCCGAATTCTTGCGGTGATGCGATTCGCTCGTTGAGACCATCAGCAGGATGCGGTCGGGGCCCCAGCCCTCTTTCCTGGCCTGGATGGCCCGTTCAATAGCCTTTTCCCTGATCGTGATTGCCGTGACAGATACCTGGCCGATCTGCTGTGCGACCACTTTGCTTGCCCTTAGCCGCTTCAGCACTTCGTCCGAATCTTTGAACTGCGGCATCCCTGCGGGATTGCCAAGATTGGTTACTTCAATGTGCCTGAAACCGGCCAGGATCAGCTGTTCGGCAAGCCACACCTTGGCATCGGTGGGAATGAAGATCTCTTCATGCTGAAACCCGTCCCTGACGGTAATATCGCCTATAGTTACCTTTTTTGGATAATTCATCGTTTTAATGTGATAGGTTAAATAAATAAAATCAAAATGCAAAATGCAAAGTCAAAATACAAAACTGTTTTATTGACGCATAACACGTAATTTATAAATCTTCAAATTCCACGAGGGTTTTTCCGCTCTCCACCCTGTCATTCACCTCCACGCTGATCATCCTGACCACCGCGTCGCGGGGGGAGACGATCAGGTTTTCCATTTTCATGGCTTCGAGGATGAGCAAAACTGCCCCCTTTTTCACCTCGTCGCCTGCCTTTGCGTTGATTTTTATAACCTTCCCGTGCATGGGTGAAATGATATGGTTGCTGTCGTGACCCGCCCCTTCGAAAGCGGAGGCGGAGACCGATTCCGTAAGGATGTCGTTTCGCTTCATCCTGAAAATATGTCCGCCTATGGTTAAAAATGCCTGGTTATCACTGTCTTCAGAAATAAAGGCAATGTAATTGTGATGATCAACTGTGAATTCGATTCTGTGCGGAGAACAATCCCCAAGGGTCGACTCGTATCTTTGCCCGAGAATCTCAAACAGGAACCTCCTGGATGAAAAGCCGGGAATATCCACCTGGTATTGTCTTTCTTCAAAACTGAGAAGAATGGTCATCAACGCCCTCCAGTAGCCGATCGTTTCCCAGACATTGGGCTTCTGATAACCGCCCGGCTCCTTTTCCACCCGGCGCGTGAGCGAATACATCAGGTAGCCGATCATCGGGACTTGAACCGGGATCTCGTTTTTCTCCCTGGCGGTTTCGGCTACGAGCGTAGCGGTATGTTCATCGCAAAACCTGGTTGAAATCGTATTGGTGACAAAAGCGCCGCTCTGGAGTATTTTTACAAGATAGCTGATATTGGTGCTTATCCCGTGGATGATATAATCGTTCAGCGCCTGCAGCATCACCTGGCCGGCTTCGTGACGGTCCCTGCCCCAAACCACCAGTTTGCAGATCATGGGGTCGAATGAGCTTTTAATCTCGGTCTGTGTCCCGATCCCGCTGTCGATCCTGATGCCCGGGATCACCGGCTCCTTGTAATAGGTCATGATTCCCGGGGAAGGTTGGAAATTGTTCGCAGGATCTTCAGCGTAGATGCGGCACTCGATGGCATGGCCCTGTTGCCTGACATCTTCCTGTACCAGTCGCAGCCTGTTGCCGGCGGCCACGTGAATCTGCTCTTCCACGATGTCGATGCCGGTCACCATCTCGGTAACAGGATGCTCAACCTGGATACGGGTATTCATCTCAAGGAAATAGAAGTCCAGGTTTTTGTCAACCAGGAATTCAATTGTGCCGGCATTGTTGTAGCCGATGGCCTTGCCGATGGCCACAGCCGCCTCACCCATCCTGGTCCGAACCTCCGGGGTCAGGGTCGGGGAGGGGGACTCCTCGATGATCTTCTGGTAACGGCGCTGGATTGAACATTCACGCTCGTAAAGGTGAATCACATTCCCGAAATTGTCGCCCAGTATCTGTACCTCGATATGGCGCGGTTCTTCGATGAATTTCTCGACATACACCGTTTCGTCGCCAAAGTAGGCTTTTGCCTGGCGGCTTGTTGACTCGATGGCTTCGGCCAGGTCGCCTGCCTCGTAAACAATGCGCATTCCCTTGCCTCCGCCGCCTGCCGCCGCCTTGAGCAACACCGGGAAGCCGATGCGGGAGGCTGTTTTTTCCAGCTCCTCCTTTGTTCCTGTCACCCCTTCGGTCATGGGGATGTTGATCTCCTTTACAAAGGCCCTGGCCGCGATTTTGTTGCCCATGATCTTCATGGCATGGGTATCGGGACCGATAAAAATGAGGCCGGCTGATTTACAGGCATCGACAAACAAGGGGTTTTCGGCCAGGAAACCATATCCCGGGTGAACTGCATCGCATTGCGACTGCAGGGCCACCCCGATGATTGCGTTTATGTTCAGGTATGTTTCGCTCAGTTCAACCTCGCCGATGCAATAGGCCTCGTCGGCATAGGATACATGAAGAGAATCGGCGTCAATTTGAGAATAGACGGCAACTGTTTTAATCCCCAGTTTTTTGGCGGTCCTGATCACCCTTACGGCGATTTCACCACGGTTGGCGATGAGTATTTTATGGATTTGATGCATGTTATTTTACCCAATTCGGTTTACGTTTTTCGAGAAAAGAATTCATACCCTCCTGTCCCTCCTCCGATGCGCGGATTTCGGCGATCATCCGGGCTGTATAATCGTAGGCCTCCATCAGCGTTAGCTTGTTGGACACATCGTGGATCAGGGTTTCGCAATGACTCATGGCCCTGGGACCGCTGGTTCGCAGCAAATCCAGTGTTTCAAGAAGGGTTTCTTCGAGTTTTTCAGGAGATACCGATTTGTTCACCAGCCTGAAGTGCCCGGCCTCCTGTCCCCTGATCCGCTTGCCCGTGATCATTAGCTCCCTGGCGCCATACTCCCCGACCCGTTTTATGACATATGGAGAGATGCAGGCAGGCACGATGCCGATCTTGACTTCACTCAGTGAAAAGGTGGCATCATCGGAACAATAGGCCAGGTCGCATGCCGAGAGCAGCCCGTTGGCCCCTCCGAGTGCAACGCCATGAACCACGGCGATGGTTGGCCTCGGGCAGGTATAGATCGAAAGGAAGCACTTTGACAACAGCAGGCTTTCGGTATAATTCTGTTCATAGCTGTTCTGTGAAACGGCCTTCATCCAGTTCAGGTCGACCCCGGCGCAAAATGATCTTCCCCTGCCGCGCAGGATCACGCAAAGCGTCCCGGGGTCAAGGGTTTCAAAACAGGTGGTTAACTCCCTGAGCATGGTTTCATTAAAGGCATTGTGCACCTCCGGGCGGTTCAGCCAGACGGTAAGAACATCTTCCTCCGTTGATAATTCGATTGTAGTGTATGATAACATGAATAGAAGTTTGTTTTTTTGATTTTAAAAGAGGCGATCAGGATGAAAAAATCACATCCTGAACACCCCGAACTGGGTCTTTTCATACTTTTTGTTCTGGGAAATGGCGATGGCCAGACCCAGAATTTTTCGTGTATCAGCCGGATCGATGATTCCGTCATCCCACAGGCGTGCCGTGCTGAAATAGGCAGAGCCTTCGTCCTCGTATTTTTTCAGGATTGTCTGCAGCAGTTTTTCTCGCTCTTCGGGAAGCAGGCTCTTCCCGGAGGCTTTGAGTTGCTCCTCTTTCACGGTGATCAGCACATTGGCTGCCTGTTCGCCGCCCATCACCGAAATTTTCGAGTTGGGATACATGAAGAGGAAGCGAGGTTCATAAGCCCTGCCGGCCATGGCGTAGTTCCCGGCCCCGAACGAGCCGCCGAAGACCACCGTGAATTTAGGCACATTGGCATTGGCAACGGCATGCACGAACTTGGCTCCGTCGCGGGCGATGCCGGCCCTTTCATACTGTTTGCCGACGATAAAACCGGTGATATTCTGCAGGAAGAGGATGGGGATATTCCGGGAGGTGCAGAGTTCAACAAAATGAGCCCCCTTGAGGGCTGTTTCGCCAAAGAGCACGCCGTTGTTGGCAAGGATGCCGATGGGATAGCCCATGATCCGTGCAAACCCGGTTGTTATCGTGGGAGCATACCGCTCTTTGAATTCGTGGAACAGGCTGCCATCAACCATACGGGCGATGATCTCCTTTGAATCGACCCCCTTTTTCAGGTCGACGGGAAGAATCCCGTAAAGCTCTTCAGGGTTGTAGAAGGGTTCTTCGGCCGGGTGAATATCGATCGGCTGGTATTCCATGCGGTTGATCGATTCAAAGATGTTCCGGCATATCTGGATGGCATGGACATCGTTTTCGGCAAGGTGATCGGCCACTCCGGATATCATGGTGTGGACTTCGGCTCCTCCCAGTTCTTCGGCAGTAACCTCTTCTCCTGTTGCCGCCTTAACCAGGGGAGGCCCCCCGATAAAGATGGTCCCCTGGTTGCGCACAATGATGGTTTCATCGCTCATGGCCGGGACATAGGCCCCGCCGGCCGTGCACGATCCCATCACCACCGCAATCTGCGGGATTCCCTGGGATGATAAACGCGCCTGGTTGAAAAAGAAACGGCCGAAATCGTATTTGTCGGGGAAGACATTGGCCTGTTCGGGTAGGAAAACCCCTCCTGAATCGACCAGGTAGACACACGGCAGGCGATTTTCCATGGCGATCTCCTGCGCCCTGACATGTTTTTTGATCGTCTCCTTCACATAGGTGCCGCCCTTCACCGTGGCGTCATTTGCAATAATCATCACCTCTTTGCCGTGAATGACACCGATTCCCGTGATGATCCCTGCCGAGGGGAACCCGTTGTCGTACAATCCGAATGCTGCCAGTGCCGATAACTCAATAAACGGCGTGTTGGGGTCGATCAGCAGGTCGATGCGTTCGCGCGCCATCAGTTTTCCGCGCTCCTTGTGACGGCTGACGGCCACCTCGGGACCTCCCTTTTTTATGGTGGCCAGCGTCGTTTTAAAGCGGTTGAGCAATTTCAGGTATTCCTCCCGGTTCAGTTGAAATTCCGGGCTTTTTGTGTCTATTTTACTCTCTATCCGAAACATGTGGTGATTCTGGTTGTCAGTTTACATTCAAGCCCACTAAATTAAGAATAATTCTAAATTGGTCAAACTTATTCTGAAATATCTGAATTACCTTTGCGTTGGTTAAGGAGGGATGCAAAGAGAAAAATGATTTAGATGGGAAATACCTTTACAAGCGATGAAAACGGGGAGATGACCCTTGAGAAACTCCTTGAATACGAGGAACTGCAAGGGGAGAAAACCACCCTGAGGAAAGCATTTGCCGCGATGCTGAACCAGTCGGCCCGCGACCGGGATGACGATTATGCGAGGATGGTGCTGGAGACTGCCGGGATCATCGTGGATGAAATGGGGCTGGGACGTGAATCAGTCAAATGCATCATGCTTAAAAATGTTGCGGACAAGGGGGTTCTTACCCCCGAAGCCATTGAAGCCGATTACGGGAAAGATGTCATCGGGCTGATCGAAGGGATTCACAAACTGGAGCGGATCGACACCACGAAGTACGACACCAACAAGGAAAATTTCATAGGGTTGCTGGTCACCCTCTCCGACGATATCAGGGTTTTACTGATCCGGCTGGGCATGCGGTTGTACGACATGCGCCATCTTCCCGGATATCCTGAAGATAAGCAAAAGCTGATAACGGGCGAAACCCAGGCTCTTTTCATTCCCATTGCCCACAGGCTTGGACTTTACAAGATCAAGAACGAACTCGAGGACCGGGTCATGCGGTATCTCGACCCTTCGACCTATGAGCTGATTGAGAAAAAGCTCAGCGACACCAGGGATGAACGTGACCAGTACACCGCCGATTTTATGGAGCCCATCCGGCAAATCCTCAGTGAACACGGGTTTGATTGCGAGCTGAAGAGCCGGGTGAAATCGATCCCCTCGATCCGCAGGAAGATGTTAACCCAGAAAGTCGATTTTGACAAGGTTTACGACCTGTTTGCCATCCGTGTAATCCTCAACCGCACGGTTGAAAACGATGCCGCCGACTGCTGGAAAATTTACTCGCTCATCACCGACATATACACGCCAAACCCCCGTCGTTTGCGCGACTGGATCTCATTTCCCAAATCAACCGGCTATGAGTCGCTGCACACCACCGTTATCGGTCCGGGCGGGCGCTGGGTGGAGGTCCAGATCCGTACACGGCGCATGGATGAAATTGCGGAGAAGGGGTTTGCGGCTCACTGGAAATATAAGTCGGGTGGGCAGCAGCAGGTTAAAACCGATATGTATGCCGGGATCCGCGAGCAGCTTGAACGCCCGGTACAGACTTCGTTGGAGAGATCGATCAGCCGAGAAAAGAAGGCGTTGTACACCGATGAGATATTTATCTTCACGCCAAAGGGTGACCTGAAGAAGTTAAAGTCGGGTTATACGATACTCGATTTTGCCTTTGAAATTCATTCGGAGATCGGCTCCACCTGTACCGGGGCCATCGTGAACGGGAAGATGGTCCCGTTGAAATATGTTCTTGAGAACGGCGACTCCGTTAAGATACTTACCTCGAAATCGCAAAAGCCCAACCCCGGCTGGCTCGATATTGTGAAAAGTCCCCGGAACCTTGCCCGGATCAAGCATGCCCTGAAGATGGAAGCCTATAAGGAGGCCGATGTCGGGAAGGAGATCATCAAGAACAAGATGGTCCAGCTGGGGTATGAATTCGTGGATGTGCAGATCAACAAACTTGTCACCTATTTCGGATGCGACAGCATTCTCGACCTCTACCAGCGTTTCGGGGAAGGGA
>JBAXFZ010000143.1:0-9391 GCA_037139685.1 Bacteroidota bacterium | reverse complement strand
CATGATCATGCTGAAGAGCCTGGGTTTGCTCATTCCCACAGCCATCAGCATGCCGAGTTCGCGTGTTCGTTCAAAAACGATCATCAGCATGGTGTTGACAATGCCGAAAGCCAGGGCAAACAGGATAATCCCGAGGATGATGTACACCTCGATCGCAATGGCCGTGGTTATCATTCCCATATCCGGCCGTATCTCCATCCAGTTGCGGACCTCAAGTGCCGGCATAGAGAGTTTGAGCGAAGCCTCTGCCGCGGGTATGTTGCCGATATCTTTCAGCAGGACGGCGATCTCGTGTATCCCGTTGTCACCGCCGGTGATCAGGTCAAGGTCGCTCTTTTTGACAAACAGGTTTGTTTCGTCAAATACGCTGTTGGCTGTCTGGAAGATCCCGTTGACTGAGAAGGCGGCTTCCGTTAGGTTTCCGTCGGGATTCTGAAAACGCAGCACGATTTTCGACTTCAGCCTGACCTTGAGTTTGTCGGCCAGTTTCCTGCCGATGACCACCTGGTTCTTCCTTGACCCGGTGAAGTACCCCCCGCAACTGTCGGCGACGGCCAGGCAGAGGGTGGTAACCTTTTTTTCCTGTGTTGGGTCTATCCCGATAATCCGGACGCCCGTCGCCGAATTTGGCGATGCAGCCATCCCGGTGATGATGGTCCTGCTGCAGGCTGCCTTAACAAGGGGCATCTTCGAAATCCTGCCGGCGACAACCCCGGCATCAGGAATGACATAACGCGGTTCGAAGTTCTTGTTGAATTCGGGATGGTGGATCTGGATATGGGATACCTCGTTGTTGATCCCCGTCCTGATCTTCTGCTCGACCATTCCCGTGATGATGGAGGCGGTGAAAATCCCTCCTGCCAGCCCCAGTGTTACCGCAACAATCACAATCAGGCTCCGCACCCTGTTTCTCCAGACATTTTTAAACGCTATCCTGAATATCATCATATTGTCGTGTTATGCCTGTATGTTTTATATTTATTTATGCAACGCCTCGGCGACCCTGAGTTTCAAAATCCGCCTCACCGGGTAGATACAGGTGACCGAAACGATCATCAATACCGCCAGTGCGTTCAGCCCGATGAATCTCGGTTTCAGCGCCAGGGGCATCAGCGGTTCTATGCCGTAGCTGATAAAGGCCTGCGCCATGCTTCCCCACAAATGGATAGGATAAATGTTGAAATATACCATAATAGGGAGGGCGGCAGTCACACCTGCAACGGTCCCTGTAAGCCCTATCAGGATCATCTCGATCACCAGGATACCGGCCAGCCGGCTTTTCTGCATGCCTACCGAGACCATCACCCCGAATTCCCTGGTTCTTTCATTGGTCATCATGATCACTGTCCCGAAGATGCCAAAACCGACAATCATGTAAAGTATTGTAATAATGATCATTCCGCCCGCCGTTTTAACCTTCAGCTGCTGCATGATCTCCACCATCATCTCATCCCAGCGCATGACCTCGTATTTTCCCCCATCGGCCCTGCTTTGCAATTCTGCCAGGGTGGCATTGATCCCGTCAGGATTTTTCAGGGTTATCGAAAGCGAGGTTATCATGTTTTCAGCGCTGAAAAACTCGCGGGCCGTGGTAAGGTTCATATAAACCATCTGGTTGTTGAGCTGGGGAGAGGGAAAATGAACAATCCCCGCAACCGGGTATTTTCCCGCCGCACTGACCCCGTGAAATCCCTGGCCGATCAATACAAGGGTGTCGCCGGCCCCGAGCCCGAGGAAGGAGGCAAGTCCCTCGGCAACCAGGACGCCTTTCCCGGTTTTATCCAGGTATTTCCCCTTTACCACCTTCCCCGAGAGATGGGTCAGGGCATCTTCAGAGACCGGATCGGTGCCTGAAAGTAGAATCCCCTTTGTCTGTTTTCCATAGGAAGAAAGGGCAAAGTATTCAAGCCGCGGCACCATTTTATCCACATTTTTGACTGAGCTTGTCAAACGGGCCAGGGAATCGTCGAAAATAATGGAATTGTTGATGTCGCGGTCGTTCCAGTACCCCTTTTTATGAACCTGGATATGGCCTGTGTATGACCTGACGACAATATCGGTGAGGTTGTCAAACCATCCAACCTGGATTGACCGCACGATCAAAGCCAGGAAAATCGCCAGGAAAATGGATGCCGCGGTAAGCAGGGTCCTTCGTTTATTCCGCCAGATATTGCGCCATGCAAGCCTGATATCGTTCATACGGTTTTACCTTATCTTTTTCATGTTCTGCTGGGAGAAAAACCCCTCGTCGAGCCTGATATCGAACTTCATGTCATCGATATGCATGACGGTTTTCTGCCCTTTTTTATTTTTTGGCACCATCTCGAGGCGCGTCGGGATCTCCCGGTCGCCCATCCGCCTGATGTCGTAGTTGTTGGAAACGTTCACCAGGATGTTGTCTTCATCATAGTATTCGGCCATCCACATGTCAAATCCCTTCACCGTGACCCACATGATCACCTTGCCCCACACCACGGCTGCATCGGGCAGCGGGATCAGTTCGACCTTGTAACAGTCCATCTCCCTGACCTTCTCCCTGCCAAGCAGTTTGTGGGTGTAATCCACCACGATCGATGACTGCTTTACCAGGTCGTCGTTCGTGAAATCGGAGCCCATCCACGACTGGAGCATCATGGAGGGTGGGATTTTAATGGTTTTGTCGATCGAGGGAACCCAGTTCCACATTTCGGTTTTACGCTTCAGGAAGACCTGCCCTTTGTCCTTGGCCGGCCCTGTGATCAGTACCAGCGAATATTCCCTGCTTTTCGACCAGGTTTTCATTGAAATGGTCCTTGTCCAGTCGGGCCTGACAACGGTCATTGTCATGCTTCCCTGGCTTGACAGCCCTCGGTTTTTTTCATCGGCACGCCTGATGATATCATCGGCACTTGTCTCCTGGGCGTGGATGTGCGGGAAAACCGCCAGCAACAGGATTGTCAGAATAGATGTTCTCATTTTTCTTGAACTCCTTCGGGTATCACTGATAAAAACTTAAGATTCTTTTTTTCACATCATCAAGGGGATAATGTTCCGGGTCGGCCAGGTATTCCCAGGTCGCCCCGCTTACCAGGGTGCTGAGGAAAGCCACCTCCAGCGCCGGGTTCTTATATCCCTCCTTTATGAAATACCGTTCCACCATCATGAGCGGCTCGGAGGAGGCAGCCTGGATCTCGTCGCTCAGGATAAGCTGAACCGCAGGCTGGCTGAATATCGCCATGTACATCTTCCATAACAGGATGTTGGATTCCAGATGGTGGAAAAGCCGCTCAAAATATTGTACCAGGGCCTTCAATTCGAGCTCCCCCGACTCATCGGGGTCGATCAGCCGCATCATCTCGGCCATGACCTCTTTGAAGATGCACTTCAGCAGATCCTCCTTGCTTTTAAAATAGTTGTACATCAGCCCTTTCGAGATGGCCGCATGCCTGGCCAGCTCGCTGATCGACACGGCATGGTAGCCTGTCGTGGCAAAACATTCGATGGCTGCATCCATGATCTGGCGGCGCTTTACCTCGCGTATCTCCTCAAATTGCTCACTGGTTCTGGGACACATGTTATAATGAATGAACGGTCGGTCAAAGATAAAAATAAAATTGATACGTGCAAAAAAAAATACCCCGGCCGGAGTTTTCATCCGGCCGGGGTATAGCAGCTTTGGGGTTTATCAGTGCATAAGCATCATCTTCCCGGTCTGGATCAGCAGGTCGTCGCTGGTTTTCAGTTTAACGGTATAGAGGTAGAGTCCGGGTGCGAGTCCCTCCGCATCAAAAACCAGGTTATGTACACCTTCATAGTCGTCGGGGTCGGAGATGGTTGCAACGGGCATTCCCATCAGGGAATAGACAAACACCGTAACCGATGCGGTTGCGGGAACCGTGAAGCGGATGGTTGTTTGCCGGGTGAAGGGGTTGGGGATGTTGATCAGTCCCAGGCCATCGGAAGCCGTGAAATCGGCAACGGGGTTTTCACTGTCCTTCAGCCCGGTATAGGAGGCATCGACATCGCCGTAGCAGAGCGACCTGAAGTCCTGGACTACAGGAGCCGCCGACACGGTCAGGGTGATATCGGAATAGCCTGCAGAATTGGCATAGGCTATGGGATAGGTATTCAGGCTGATATCCCCGATTTTAGTAAACAGCCAGTTCCCGGTCGAAAACGGGAAGGTGGGAGCAACCCGTTTTGCACTGATTGTATCCCGGTCGACAGCATTGACGATAGCCGCCGAACTGTTCGCCACCACATCCGCCGCAAGGCGCTTGATCCCCACCAGGGGCGTTCCCCCCGGTGTTTTATAGTGATTCTGGATCATGGCGATGTCGGTTGTGGTTACACCTCCCCAGGGTTTTGAGGAAGAGAGGCAGATTGTGTATGATCCCGGGTCGACGCTGGGGAAGAGGTAGTTACCGTTCCCGGAGGAGGATGTTGTGGTTGTATACCTGACGACAGCTCCCTGCTTGAGCCTGACGGTGACATCATGCATCTGGGGATTCATCAGGTTGAAGGCGTAGGCCACGTTCCCTGAAACAGGAAAACCCGCCGAGGAAAGTGTAACATAGGCATCATCGGAGGAGCTGCAGCCAAATGCATCGGTGACCAGCATGGTGTAGTTGCCTGCAACATTGACGACAGGGGTGGCCGTCGAATTTCCGCTGACCACCGATCCGCCGGTTGTTGACCAGCAGTATAGGTATGGAGGAGTTCCTGCAGAGGAGCACCCGTTAAGTATGCCGCTGCCAGAGGGTGCGATCAGGATATCGGGACCGGCATTGGCCGTTGGCTTTGGATTGACAAACACCGTTACATGTGCCAGGACTCCCGTGACCCCTGTCACTGTCAGGGAATAGAGGGTGGTGGCCAGCGGCGACACGGTAATTGCCTGGGTTGTCTGCCCGCCGGGAGCCCAGAGGTAACCTGTGGGGGTAAACCCTGTGGCACTGGCCGTAAGGGTTGTCGAACTGCCGAAGCATACGAATTTGTTAGGTCCTGCATTTGCAGAGGCGATGTTAACCGTACGCGATGCCGTTGCACTGCATCCGGCTGTTGTCCCTGTCACCGGGTAGGTTGTGGTGGTTGCCGGTGTTACCGTGACCGTACCTGATGTTGAACCCGAACTCCAATGGTATGCCGCGGCCCCTGTAACAGAAAGGATTTCCGATGCCCCGAGCGGGATATAACTCGCCCCGTTCGCCGAATCGGGCGACGATCCCGTCATATGGAGAACCGGCAACGGGGAGACTGCAACCGTAACCGATGCAGTTTCACCTGTGCAGCCGTATGCATCGGTGCCGGTTACGGTATAGGTCGTGGCCGTAGCCGGGCTGACAGTCTTGGTTGAACCATCCCCAAGCCCCTGGTCCCATGTGAAGTCAGACCCCGCCGCTGCGTAAATGGTAGTGGAGGAACCTGCACATACCGGGTTGGCGGTTGAGCTGGCTGTGATGGAATTGGGATGAACGGTGATGGTAACCTCGGGTGTAAACACCTGCCCGCATCCTGCCGAAGAGGTCTGTTTCTGGCGGTAATAGGTTGTTTGCGTGAGGCTTCCCGGCTGGTAACCGGTAGCGGTAGAACCTGCAATATCAGTGAATGTGACATTGTCGGAGCTGCCCTGCCACTGGCAGGCATAGGGAGCTGTGCCTCCTGAAGGAGGCGTGCAGCTAACCTGCGCCGGTGTGCCATTGTAGCAAATCACCTGGTTGGAGCCAGCCGACCCCGGAACAAACTGGGGCGTTACCGTTACCTGCCAGGTACCGGCAGAGGATGTCCAGTCGGCTCCCGGCGTTCCGTCCTTGGCCTGGCGGCGGTACCACGTAGTGGCGGTCAGGGCTGAAGGGGGATCATAGGTCGGGGCGTTGTTTGCAATATCGGCAGGGGATGTAAATCCCGCGTTGCAGCTGCTTTGCCACTGGTAAGAAATCGTACCTGAACCGCCTGTTGCGGGAACAACGCTTCCTATTATACCGGGATTGCTGTTGAAACACAGGCTCTCCCCGGTTGCAAGTATCGAGCCCGGGGTGAAAATGGTGGAAACGGTTACCTGCCAGGTTCCGGTTGATACATTCCAGCCGGTGTTGCAGGCACCATCTTTTGCAAGTCGCCGGTACCAGGTTGTGGATGTAAGTCCTGCAGGGGGGTCATAGGCAAGGGCATCGTTTGCAATATCGGTTGGGGAAGTGAACAGGTCATCACTGCTGCTTTGCCATTTGTAGGTATAGGTTCCGTTACCCCCGGCAGCGGCGGCGCTGCTGCCGATCACAGAGTGGTCGCCGAAGGAGGAAATGGTTTCCCCGGTGGTGAGGATGGCACCAGCATCAAAAGCATCACGGATGGTGACCTTCCAGCTTCCGCCCGAGGCACTCCAGGACGGGTTACACGACCCGTCCGTTGCCAACCTGCGGTACCATGTGGTTGTTGTAAGCCCTGCCGGAGGATCGTAGGTTGCCAGGTTGTTTGCAATATCAGCTGGAGAGGAAAACCCGGCATTGGCGCTGCTCTGCCACTGGTAGGCAATCGCCCCGTCGCCACCTGTGGCATCGGCTGAACTCCCGATAGATGAAGGGTTCCCGTTATAGCAAATGGATTCACCGGCAACCCGTATACTGCCCGCATCAAAGTTGCTGTACAAAATGACATTCTTTGTCCCGGCGGAGGTAGTCCAGGAGGTGTTGCAGGTTCCGTCTTTGGCCTCCCTGCGGTACCATGTGGTTGCCGTAAGCCCCGAAGGCGGAAGGTAAGCAGAGGTGTTGGCGCTGATCGTGACCGGAGATGTAAATCCCGCATCAGTGCTGCTGAGCCACTGGTAGCTGATCGTTCCGTCGCCGCCCGTGGCATTTGCCGAACTGGAAATAACAGCAGGATTCCCTCCGTAACATACATATGCATTCGTGGAACCAATAGTCCCTGGTGTAAAATTACTGCGAACCGTAACCGTAAGGGTGTTGCTGTAAACCGTTCCGCAGGAAGGGGTTCCGGCATCGGTAGTTGCCAGCCTGAACTGCGTGGTTGCGGTAAGAGCGCCCGGGGCATAGGAAAGACTGGTAGCCCCTCCGATATCCTGCCAGCCCGAACTACCTGACTGCCATTGATAGGTGTAGGGAGATGAACCACCGGTTGCATCAGTACAACTCAATCCTGAAGGTGTGGTATTGTAGCAGATCGTCTGGGTTCCCGAGGCTGTGCCGGAGGTTAAAGCAGCATTGATTGTAACAGTGGCACTGCCGGTCATCCACCTCAGCCGCGGGCCAAGGATCGCCTTTACGGTATAGGTACCCGTGGGCATGGAGGACCATGTCAATGCCGAGCCGGTACCGTTTTTAACGGAACCGTAAGAGGAGGAATTCTGGTACAGCTGGTAGGTGGCGCCTGAGAGGGAGTTGTCAAGCCCGAGGCTGGCGGAGGCCTGGGAACAGAATATCCCCCCGCCGGTGACATTGTCAGCGGCGAGGATTGACCGCCCGTCGAATTCAAATGCCCCGATATCGGGCGCGGATGCCGGCGTGACCGCATCATCGGGGTATCCTGTATTCGGGTACCTGGCAGTATTGTCATAGCCGGTGGTGACAGATACCGGCGTGGAGACGACCGTCGCCCCGCTTTCGCAAAAGGTTGGCACCCCTGTTTGCAGGTGGAGATCGTAGGGTGTCGCTGCCACATTTACAAAGGGAGGAAGTTCGCTGACGGAGGCATTCTCCTTGCCGGACAACAGGCTTTGTAATCCTGCGATTGTTTGAATTTTGTAAGTTCCGTCGTAAAAGATAAGGTTGCTGGCAGAAGGGCTCCCCGCATAATAAAGGTTGTTGTTCGACGACCAGGAATAGCCAGCAAGGGCACTGCCGCTCATCTGATAGGCGGCGGCAATCCCTGTTCCTGTAGGTACCATCATGTTTACGAAGATGTTGTTTCTCAGGTCAACCTGGTAGCCCGTATAATGCCATAAGGCTGCCGAGCCGAAGTTGTTTCCCGAACTGGTACCTGCCAGGTAAACCGTGTTGGAGTAGATACGGTTACCTGAATTCCCTCCATAGACCTTTATTCCATAGACTTTTGCATTGTCGGCCCCGGAAGGTATTGTCAGATCACTGATCAGGTTGTTATATAGGTTGTTTACATTGCCGCCATTTGCATGTATCCCGATTACCTGGCCGGAGGCATTCAGGTTTGACAGGTTGTATATGTTATTATGGTGAATATTGGCCACGTCTCCACCTGCTATCAGTATACCTGCCAAAAAACTGGTGGTAGTTGAAGTTAAACCGTGTATTGTATTATTTGAGGCGTCGAAGGAGCCAGGTGATCCGACATAACCTAAACACAAACCCCAAATGTAATTTAGGTTTGTAATGTTTGAAATGGTATTTCCCGACACTGTTGACCCGGCTAAGCAACTGCCAAGATAGATACCGATTATAAATGAGGTTCCGCCGGTAATATTGGAGATTATGTTGTTATTAATATTAACCAGGACATTAGTAAAACTGACTTGGATGCCCATGAACTCCGATGCACCCGTCACAGTAATATTGGAGAAGTTGTTATTGCTGATGATGGCTGTTCCGCTGGTGGGAGAATCCTTAAAGTAACAGCCGTAAAACTTCCCGATACCGGTTTTATTGATCGTACCTGTCGTCTGGTTCCCCGTTACCGTGATGTTGTTTACCTTGCGTTCAGAATAAATTAGCATGGTCAGTACTGAGGAGGTAAAAGTTCCATACCCGAAGGTGTTGTTATTAAAGTTACCCGAACTGCAGGCAGGCATATTATTAATTGCCGTTGCAGCAGAGGATGAACCCTGACCAAGGATGATTGTATTGTTATTGGCAATAAGATCGCCCCCGGCAACGGTACCATCAATATAGATACCGGTAATGTCAAGGGTGGCGTTTGATCCTCCTCCCCCGGCATTGTCGATCGTATTGTAGCTGATGGTCGGGCTTGTATTCCGGATCAGGTAGATGCCATAGGCAGCACTGGCAGTATTTCCGGCGAAATTCCGTATTACATTGCCCGCCCCGGCTGATCCAACCACAAAATTCTGGTCATAAAAATCGTAGGGAGAAGCGGCCTGGTTATAGCCAATCAGCACAATACCTGAAAAAACATTGGTGATCGTGTTGCCGGTCAGGGTCACATTTTCATTACGCCCCCCGGTTGAAGTGAGCGTGATCCCGGTATTTAGGTTAATTGCTGATTGTGCATCATTGTTGGAAGCAAAAATCCCGGCTATGCATTTACTTGTTCCCTTGGTCATGGTAATGGCGCAGTTGGTAATGGCTACATTTTTACAGCCATCGGCCGGACCTGCCTTGCGCAGGTAATAGCCATATTCGATTCCCGAGCTGGAGGCGGCAACATCGATCCCGTTGAAGGTAACATAATCGGATCCCTGGATGAT
>JBAXFZ010000142.1:0-9421 GCA_037139685.1 Bacteroidota bacterium | reverse complement strand
TCCGTTCAGGGAACAAGCTTATTACCGACGCCCCAACCGACAACCAGGGCAAAGGCGAGTATTTCTCCCCGACCGACCTTGTTGCCACTGCCCTGGGCAGTTGCATGATCACGGTTATGGGTATCGCTGCCAGGACCCACCAATTCAACATCGACGGATCAAAACTAATCATCACCAAGGTGATGACCCAGGCGGCACCCAGGCGCATCGGGGAAATTATTGTGGAGATAACCTTCCCTGCAATGAATTACACCGATCAGCAAAAGAAAATCCTCGACTATGTGATTAAAACCTGCCCGGTGGCTCTGAGCCTGCATCCTGAGGTTAAACAGACAGTTTCGGTGGTTTACCTGTGACGGCCTTCAATCAGCCGGGGAAGTGCCTGGGATTCCTTACGCCTGGACCATTCTAAGCTCGTTAATAAATTACATATCTGCATGTTAGATGAATAATATCCTTTTATGATTGAGCTATCCTGGAATTTATAACGGGTTTTTATAATTTTCAGGTATCCTGCATCGTTTGGTAATCAGAAGCCGGCGAACTGTGCCGGCAATCACTGGTTTAATTGTGTGAATGAATAAACTCTACTTTAATACGACTTTTAATAAATATTTATATCTATTTACAGTCCAAATAGTTAATTACATTTTTAATTGACTTGAAGGTATTTATTCATCATCCTAAAACCCGATCATTATGAAAACCTTAAAAATCATCGCCGGATTACTGCTCCTCGCAGGATTTGTTTTTATTTACACAGGCTGCAAGAAAAAAAGCACCGCTCCCACCCCCACTCCCACCGATACTTCTGTGGCTACCGACAACGCATTGGCTGAATCATCCTTCGAAAATGCCAAAGTTTGGGCTGATGTGGCCATGGCAAACGCCGGGAAAAAATCAACATTAACCGATACTGTTTATATGGGAACCTGTGTCCTTGCTACCCTCGACCTGAGTACATTGCCATTCAAACTGGTGATTGATTTTGGCAATGCAAACTGCCAGTGTGATGACGGGAAATTCAGGAAAGGGAAGATCATAGTTCAGTTCAATGGGAACTACTTTGCTGCCGGGACGGTGATCACCTATACTTTTGACAACTATTTTATCAACAATAACCAGATACTGGGAACCAAGACTGTCACAAACAAAGGCAGGAATACCGCCAACAATCTGTGGTGGACCGTTGATGTAGCCGGGTCGGTAATAAAGGCAAATAACGGAGGAACAATAACCTGGAACTGCAACTACGAACTGGAATGGACCGAGGGCGAAATAACACCTGCCATCTGGTGGGACGATGTGTATATGATAACAGGTGTAGCCGGTGGTGTCGGCGCCAATTCCAAGACATACACCGCCACGATTACAAAGGGACTCAGGAAAAAATTAAATTGTGAATGGGTGGAAAGCGGCACGATCAGTTACAATATCCAGGATTTACCCCTCATCGTTGTGGATTATGGCGACGGGACCTGTGATAATGTTGCAACAGCAACAGTAAATGGGACGGTTTACACGATTCATTTAAATTAAACAGGTTACAATAATCAGCCTATTTGCCGGTGTGATGCCTGAAAAGGTATCATCACCGGCCTTTATACAAATGCCGAACCGGGATAAGATGGATAATATTTATTTTAGATTCATTCTAAACAACTATCTTTGCATGTCAATGAAGCCATGCTCCTGATAAAACAATATATAACCTGGTTACTCCTGCTTATTTTCTCACTGATCATCACCCCCAGGGAGTTGATTCATGAGTTCTGCGACCACGTTGACACGCATTGTCACCCCGGCACCCGCCTGTCCTTTGAGACACATCATCACCATTGTGAGATACTGCAGCTTGCCAGCCTGGTATTCACCTCGCCCGAAAAGATTAACCTGATTGGCTGCAGATTCAGCCTGAATGATTTTTTTCAACCGGCGGTAAGCAGGGTTAACATGCCTGTTCCCGTCTATTTTAACCTGCGCGCCCCTCCCCTGGGATGATTCCCCTGGTTTTTCTTTGTGTTACGCCCTCAATGCCTGTCCCCTTTTGTGATAAGACAAGTTTAGTTGTGACTGGATTTTAAAACCAGGCGCCATGGCACTAAAGAGGTTCGAATTGCACAGGGAGAATCCTTTGGCGTGTCCTCAAACCAATCATTCCAACTTATCCGGCATCTAAGTCTTTTCATTATGTTCAACACCCACCATTACTTTTCAGCCTGCCTGATTGTTGCATTTTTTTCCTCCGCGCCAGTGTATTCTCAGGTGACCCTGCGGGGGAAGGTCACCGAAAAAGCAACCGGTGAAACCCTGATCGGTGCAACCGTATATATCCCCGATCTGAAAACAGGTGCTGCCACAGGCAAAGATGGCATTTACATGATTCCTAACCTGCCTGCGGCTACATTCCTGGTACAGGTCAGCTACGTCGGGTACCAGGCGGTCACACAGACCGTCGATTTACAAAAAACAGCAGTATGTGATTTCCGGATGAGCGAATCGGCCATCGAGGCCCAGGAGGTGGTGGTGACCGGGAACACCCTGTCAAGCGATAACAGCCAGAGCAGTATCTCCATCACCCCGATCGGGAAAAACCAGCTTTTCACATTGCCGTCGACCAACCTTATCAATTCCATTGCAACCGTGCCCGGCTTGTCGGAGATCACCACAGGGGGTGCGGTATCAAAACCGGTGATCCGCGGCCTGAGTGCCAACCATGTGATCACGCTGAATGAAGGGGTGCGCCAGGAAGGCAGCCAGTGGGGTGATGAACACGGCATCGAAATCGACCAGTTTTCGGCCGACAGGATAGAGGTGCTTAAAGGACCGGCCAGCCTGTTTTACGGTTCAGATGCCATGGGTGGTGTTATTAACATCCTTGAACCCAATCCGGCAGAATTGAACACCGTCAAAGGTGAATGGGTATCGCAGTACTCAACCAACAACAGACTTTCCGGAAACTCGCTGATGGCGGAAGGGAACCACAACGGCCTTATCTGGCGCGTGAGGGGTACTTATAAAACTGCTGCCTCCTTTAAAACACCACCAGAATACGTGTATAACAGCGGGTTCAGTGAAAAAAACCTGAGCGGTATGGTGGGATTGAATAAGCGATGGGGGTACTCTCATCTTCATTTCAGCCATTTCGATTCAAAAATCGGGATCATCGGCGGGGAGCGCGATTCATTAACCCGTCAATTCATCAGCCGGGAGGGTAAAATCATTTCGCCTGATGAAGCAAAGAGCCGCGAAATAGCCATCCCCTTCCAGCTTGTTTCGCACGAAAAGATAACCTCCGTGTCCAATTTTGTGATCCGCAACAGCCAGATCAGGCTTAACCTGGGATACCAGGTGAATGACCGGCAGGAATTCTCCGTCACACCTGTCACACCAGGTCTTTATTTTCACCTGGATACCTGGACAGGCGACGCCAAATACACCCTAAGTGTTAAAAAATCGATTGAACTGGTTGCAGGAATCAGTGGAATGGTCCAGACCAACCTGAACCGTGGGGTTGAATTTCTCGTACCGGATTACAACCTGCAGGATATCGGGGGGTTCGTCTATGCCAAAAAAAGCTGGAATCGCTTCTCTGTCAACGCGGGTATGCGATTGGATGAACGACATATTGAAGGGAAAATCCTATTTCTCGACAGCCTTGGTTATAAAGCGCCGGGAGGCGCAATCCTGTTTCCCGGTTTCAACAGCCATTTCTCGGCATTTTCCGGGTCAGCCGGGATGACCTTCAGGGTAAACAGCATTGTAAACCTGAAACTCAATATCGGCAGGGGATTCAGGGCACCGAACATTGCCGAGCTGGGATCCGGCGGGGTTCATGAAGGCACCTTCAGGTATGAGATCGGCAATCCATCACTTGTACCGGAGCTCAGCCTACAGTTTGACTTTGAAATCTCTGCCAATACAAAGTACCTGAACGCCGTTTTCAACGGATTCTACAATACAATAAACAATTTCATCTATTCCCGGAATACCGGCAACGAAAAGAGGTTTCATGACGGGGCCTGGTACCCGGTTTACCGTTACACCCAGGGCAATTCAGTACTGGAGGGATTTGAGATGGAGCTGGATATCCATCCTGTTGACCCGCTTCACCTCGACAACAATATCGACTATGTTTACGGAACCAATACTACGACAGGTATACCACTGCCTTTTATTCCTGCCCTTCACTCGCAGCATGACCTGAAATGGGTTATAAAAACCGGCAAGCACGGGATTTTCCGAAATCCCTGGGCAGAGGCAGGTATTGAAATTCATTATGCACAAAAACGCATCGATACATTTGAAACCATGACACCCGGCTATTTACTCATCAACGCTTCCATCGGTACAGGGTTGAGGGTGAAGAAACAACTGTGGACACTTTTCATCAGTGGTAAAAATCTCGGGGATGTCAAATACTTTGACCACATGAGCAGGCTGAAGGAGGTTGGAATCTACAACATGGGCAGGAATATTACCTTTGGCGTAATGATTCCGTTTGGGATATACGAAAGGAAATAGCGAAATGGCGAAATGGAAATTAAAGCTGCTGATATTCTATGACGGGATACCCCTTTTCGCACTTATTGTTGTAAAATCCAAGGAAATGAAGCTTATACAGCACTCCTGAAATGTTCTTTACGACGTAGCAATACTGGGGCCTGACTTTATAAACCCCTGAACTGAAATTATAATATTTCCAGATATAACCAACGGCATCGAGGTTCGTTGAAAATTTCATCCCCTGTGCAACTTCGCGGGTGATGTCGGCAAAAACAAGTGTAGAATCAAAGGCCGCTTCAACACCATTCCGGTTAATGAGGACACCCGTGACGAGGTAGGGATAGGGCGCCCCCGCGTCATAAAGCATCGTGGTGTATTGCGTAAAGAGCAGGTCGAACTGGTCTGCCAGGGGTTCCAATGGTTTTACGACGTTGTCCTTTAAGCTGAACCAGAGATAACTAACAGCCGGCTCCTTGTGAACCGAGGCTGACTGTATTGTACCTCCCGAGAGCCGGGCATAACGAAAATAATAGGTCCCGCCCTTCAGGCTGTCAAAAACAACCTGGTAAAAGCCAAGCTCGTTTCCAAGTTCATCCATCCCGCGATTGACAACATATACATGATTATCTGAAACTGTGTCAGTTCCTGTAACCCTGAACCATTGGCCGATGGCAGTTGAATCGGGATCGCCATCCGATTTGTCAAATTTCCATTTCACACCGACTGTGTCATGAGGCTGGCCAAAAACTACCTGCCCCAGGTCACCGGCCTTCATGAAATCACTTGTATTCAGGATGATCCTCCATCCTCCTTTGCTGCAGTTAAAACCCAGGTCAGAGGTTGTTTTTACATTGGATTTCACAACTTTCCCTGAATCAAGGTTAAAATAGAGCTGGTAGAGGTAATTTTCGGTCATGGGGATTGTCACCCCACGCGGATTTGCAGGGATCAGCTTATCCTTCTTGAAACAGGACTGAAGCGCCAGTGCAACCAGCAAACAAAGAATTACAGACCCGGTTTTCATTACTTGTATTTATTGAATTGAAAGGTTAATTTCACAAAGACGGTCCTGCCCCACGTAACGTAGCTTCCATTGCCCCCTGAATGGGCCCCGCCCTGGCTGCCCGTGGTCGGAACAACTGTCGTGTTGAAGATGTTCTTTACACCTGCAGAACAACGCAGGCGGTTGTTCATCAATCCTTTGCTGGCCGTAAAATCCATCATATTGTAGGGATTCACCCACTGCCATTGCAGTTGTTTAGTGTCATAGATGAGCTGGGGTGCAGCACCCGAAAATTTATAGTACAGCGACAGGGTCAGATCTGGTTTGATAAAACGATATGACGGGCTGAAGGTCAATTCAGGAGACCATTTGAATTTATCGTAGGACATTCCGGCGCCGGGACTGCCCGTTACACCGGTTTCCGAAAATCCAAGCTGCATTTTAAAGGATGGGTATAATGAATAGGAGCATCCGGCCTGGAAGCCTGATGTCTTATACCTGCTTACATTTTCATATCCATATTCAAGGCTGTTCCCGGTTTGGGCCAGTTCAATCTTGTTTTCAATGAAATTATAAAATCCGCTCAGGTCGAAAGACCAGGCCACTTTCTGCTCCTCCTTGGCAAAATTCAGATTTAAACCGAAGTTATTTGATTTTTCAGCCAGCAGATCCGGATTCCCGTGAATATTGTGGTTGATGTCGACAAACGAAAGATAAAGTTCTTTGATATCAGGCGTCCTGAACCCCCTGGAATAGGAGAGCCTCAGGTTCAGGTTGCTTGCAATGGTCCACTTGGCACTGAGTGCATAAACGACCGGGGCTTTGTATTTCGTATTATAGATAAACCTGGCCCCAGGCTGCAACGAAATGGTTTTAAACGGATTGTAGGTCAGGCATAAAAAGGCGGCGTAGTCACCGATAACCTTTTTGTTTCCTTCTATTTTCTGCCCGGTCCCGGTCTCATGATTTAAATCGAAACCTGTCTGGTAATTGAGTTTATGGTCAGTGTTGCTTTTTGCAAACGTACCGCGTGCGATTACCGACCGGATGCTTGTAGTATCATGCGCCCAGGATTTCTGAACCGGGTACTCCGTCAGTGTAGTCAGATCGTTCAGGTATGTCTCCCTCAACCGGTTATACATCGACCATGAGGCGAGCAGGTTGATAAAATGGCTCCCGGGCAACTTGTATGAACCGTCGACCCGTCCCGAATACCGGATGGTGGTAAAATGGTTATCAAGTGCTGTTGGATAATACTGGCTGAGCAAGGGTCCCTTATCCAGAAGAAGCTCGTTGAAATAATCAGCGGTAAATTTCACCTTTAGTTTATCGGTTGTGAAAATATAATACCCATCGAAGAAATACTGCCGCCTTGGCTTAAAGGTGATATCGCGGGCATCGTCGCCGGGTGCATGAAAGCCCCCGAAAAAATTGCGCCCGCCGTCAAATGAAAAGCCCTGTTTCTTTTTGTTGAAGGATACAGAACCGTCGAAATTATATAGTCCGACCGATTCCATGTATGTATTTACAGTGGCATTCAGCAGGGATGCCCGGTTCTCCTTGGTAATGATGTTGATAACGCCGGCCAGGGCATTGCTGCCGTAGATGACCGACATGGGGCCTTCAATCACCTCGACATGATCGGTATTGTTTAAATTGATCTGGTTCAGGTCGAAGTTCCCGTTCATCCTCCCAACCAGCGGCACACCATCCTGGAGGAATTTAATATTCTCACCCGTCATACCCATCATGCGCAGGCTCGTTCCCAGGACTCCATCCTGGGTTACTCTCATATTTGACTGGTTTTTAAGAAGATCAGCCATGTTATTTGCAGCTTTCTGCTCAATCTGCCTTGAGTTGATCACATCAACTTTATAAATGGATTTATCGGCGCGTTCGGGGGTGTACTGGCCCGTCACAACCACCTCGTCCATGTTCAGGACCTTGGGAACAAGCCGTATGGTTTTTGACTGGCCCGGTGTTATTGTATCGTTAAAGGTAGCATAGCCCATGTAACTGACGGCTATCCTGGAGATCTCCTTAATGTCATTTGCAACCGTACCCTCCATGTTGGTAAGGCTGTATTTTGGAGAACCCGATTTCAGCCCTTCGAAACAAACGTGTGCGAAGGCGACGGGTTCATGGCTTTTCTGGTCAAGGACCTTAATAAAAGCCTTTTGGCCGTAACCAAAGGTTACGGCCAAAAGACTGAAAAGTCCGGGTAAAAGACAAAACAGGCTCTTACGCATGCTTAACGGGTGATGATTACCTTGGTTACCGTTTTCGTTGCTGCGATACAAACGGTCACAAAATAAACGCCGGGTTGCACCCCGGTTACATCCATTGAAAAAGCATTAAGCCCATCGGTCAATCGAAACGGACGATCTGCACGGAGTTGTCGGCCAGTCAGATCTGTAAGAAAAAAGGAAAGTTCTTCACCGGATTTCCCGGTAATATTCAGGTTGATCCTGCCGCTGGCAGGATTCGGATAAATGTTCACATTGAGGTCGTTCCCTGCAGGGTCAGAGATGCCGGCACCTGCGGCCTTTTCCAGGTTGAATTTCACAACGCCGGTCGAACTGCCTGCAAAATATGTAAAATACAACTTATAGATATCCCCGTTGACCGGTTTCACAAAATAGACAGTGGAGTCAACAATCTTGTACACGAAATTAATCATATCAAACACCTTCCAGTCCCAACCGATTGAAGACCGGGTGGAATCCCATTTTCCTGCACCAAAATCATCATAGGAGAGTGAAACCGGGTGGAATTTTTTGGTTTTCACGCTGTCGTTACTCACAACACATGTTGCAGGATATGAACTGCCATCAGGCTGTTTCGACATATACTTGGTAAAAAGGATATCCCAGCTTGACTTCACAGGTTCAAAAGAAACACGGGTATTGTTCTCAAGAGAATAACCCGAAAAATCGGTAGCCGTGAGTGAACTTATATCCTCACTGACAAGTTTTTCATTGGTACCGTCAAGGTTGGCATAACGGAATTTGTAAATATCCAGGGTGGAGTATTTTTTGATTATCCAAAGTTTTTTAAAGCTTCCGTCACGCAGTTTGATAACAAACAACGAATCACCGTTAAGATCATGCGTTACTGAATTGTAGATCGCCCATCCATAGTCGGGATGACCGGAGGCATTTCTTGAAAAAGCACCGTTTTCCCAATCATTCACGTCGTTATACATTGGTTTCCAGGTTGACAATCCAGTGGTATCCATGGCAGCCCATCCGCTGGTATCGGCTTTTGGATAGGTATACAGGATCACGCCGGCCCCATCATTGGTCAGAATCGAAGAGCTCCGTTTTGCGGTGCGAAAGGCTATATCCCAGGTCGACCTTGGGGAAGCCTTTACAACACCATTCTTCATGCTGTAGTACACTTCATTGGCATAACCAGGCGACATAACGATCGAATCTGATTTCACCGACCCTTGCGGAGTTGCAAATGCGGCAGGGCATGAAAAGTAAAAAACTGATACACAAATTAATAAGAGAGTACGGATATTTTTCATGACAAATATATTGATTGACAAATGATGAATAATAAGAAACTGTATTGTAAACGGAAAACCGGGGCGGGATAACTGAGACTTTTTGCTATAGGGAGCTGTTTAACCGGGAGCAGGGGAAGACAGGCTTTGAATGACCATATCTTTAAGCTGCAGTACGCAGTTTTCCCACAAGTGGAATCCTTATGGTCCTATAAGCTGAAAAGTTCAGTATTAAGCAACAGGGGGAGCCCGGGGGCTGCAGGCGCATCTCCTGATGGAGACGGGGATCTTTTGTGAAGGATCAGCTGAGATGAAGGTGCCGGGTCCGTAACTGACGCAGGAAAATTCAGAAGGCATCACGCCGGCTGTACCGGAATAATGCTGTTGTGAAAAATGGCTGG
>JBAXFZ010000141.1:0-9458 GCA_037139685.1 Bacteroidota bacterium | reverse complement strand
GGGTTACCAACAACAATGGATGTGTAGCCCGCGACACTGCAATGGTCATGGTCGATTCCCTGCCTATGGCCAACCATGCCATTACCGGGCCGGTGCAGGTGTGCCAGGGTGAAAACGGCGTAACTTATTCAACAGATACGCTTCATTTCGCCAAAAGCTATTCATGGACGCTGCCACCCGATGCCGCAGGAGCCAGTGCTACAAACCAGATCGCCCTTGATTTTGCAATCTCGGCAACCTCCGGCAACCTGAAGGTACACGGGATCAACCAATGCGGAAACGGGCCTGAAGTTGTCTTTCCTGTCACAGTAAATCCCCTGCCCCTCGCGGCAGGTGCCATTTCAGTCCCGGCTTCCATCTGCCAGGGTCAGAACGGCGTTCCCATCTCGGTGTCGCCGGTGACAAACGCCACAAGCTACTCCTGGTCCTTACCTGCCGGTTTTACCGTTGTTTCAGGGTCAGGTACCAGCAACATCCTTGTAAATGTGGCCCTCAGCGCTGTCTCAGGCCCGGTCACCGTTACAGGTCACAACTCCTGCGGTGACGGGGGCACCTCCACAACCACGGCAACGGTAAAACTATTTCCTTTACCTGCAGGCCCTATAACAGGGACTCCTGTGTTATGCCAGGGACAAACCGGGATTATATACAGTGTTCCGGCCATCCCGGGAGCCGGTTCATATATCTGGACACTTCCTCCCGGGGCTACAGTCACCGCGGGATCAGGCACCGGTTCGGTCACGGTTTCATTTGATTCAACAGCTCTGTCAGGAGCCTTAACAGTGAGAGGACACAGCATCGATTGCGGGGATGGGGTTCCATCCTCCCTGGCAGTCACAGTAAACCCGCTCCCATCGCCGGCAGGGCCAATCACCGGGACCACACCTGTCTGCCAGGGGCAGGCTGGCGTATCGTATTCAATCCCCGCAATTGCAAATGCGGCATCCTATGCCTGGACATTGCCGCCCGGCTGTACGATCCTTGGCGGGGCGGGAACCAACACCATCACCACCGGTTTCAGTAACAGCGCAACAAGCGGCGCATTCACCGTGCACGGGCATAACCTGTCATGCGGAGATGGCAGGCACAGCGGGCTTCCTGTTGCTGTCAACCCCCTGCCGCTTGCCGCCGGAAATATTTCCGGCACCAGCCCGGTTTGCCAGGGAGAACCGGGCATCTCCTATTCCATCCAGCTGACAGATCCCCTGACGACCTCGTGGGCATGGAACCTTGTCCCTCCTGCATCCGGGACCCTGACCGGGCAATCATCAACTGTAAGCATTTCCTGGGACAACGCATTTACCGGCAATGCCTCCCTGTTTGTAAACGGCGTCAACGGCTGCGGAAGCGGGGTGGTTTCGGCCCCCATGAACATATTGGTCAACCCGAAGCCGGACGTCACCTTCCTGGCCTGTAACGACCTGTTTACGACGAAAAATGCGTTTCCTGTCATCCTCAAAGGAGGTTATCCCACAGGCCTGAACGGGGTATATTCAGGAACCGGGATTTCGCAGCCCACCGCGGGAACCTTTGTGTTCGATCCCGGCAGCGGCGCGGTTTCCGGGTCAGCAACAGGCGTACCCTATTCCATCACCTACCGTTATACAAATGTCTATAATTGTTTCAGGGAGGCTACCCGGACCATGAAGGTGTTTTCCTCCAACAGTGCGCAGCCCTGCCCCGGAACGGTGACGGATGTCAGGGATGGCAAAACCTATCAAACATTCATTTCCGGCTCAGGCGCCGCGGCCCGCTGCTGGATGGCTGAAAACCTCAATTACGGGACCGCCATCGCCGGGAATATGCCACAAACCGACAATTGTACAGTTGAAAAATACTGTGCAAATGATCTGCCGGCCCAATGCGGTATTTCAGGCGGATTTTACCAGTGGGATGAAATGATGAACTACTTGACTGCCGAGGGCATCCAGGGGCTGTGCATGCCCGGATGGCATGTTCCTTCACACCAGGAATGGGATGACCTTGAAAGCAATTACTATGGAACAGGCCTCGCTGGCAACTCCCTGAAAGACCTCAGTGTTCCGATCGGTTTCCACGGAATGCTCAGCGGTGTTTTATACCTGAACAACAGCTGGAAATTTACCTCCGGCAGCCTTACAGGGGAGATGTTCTGGAGTTCAACCATCCTTTCAGGGTGGCCCCTGGCAAAGGGGATAAATCTGATTAATCCGAGTGTGTCGGAATATCGTTCAGGAAATGGAAATGCTTTTCCTGTAAGGTGCGTGAAAGATTAACACATTTATCACAGGTGGTGACAGATTATTATGAATATGTCTTTCATCTCAAAAAAGCTCAGGCAACTTTTTTTTCTAAACAGTGTCTCCATTTTGAGTAACTTTACTGACTGATATCCCGTATAATATATCACTTAACAATCGCTCATCAACCTTTTGCCGACACAAAGAAAAATGAAATATGGATTTTTCCATTTTTTTCTGTATATTTTATTAATATACAGCCCATTGGGCTATGCCGAAGGCACAAAGGAATTGATGCCCACCGAGGCCATCCCGACAAGAATCCTGCTTGACCCGGCTACCACGCGCGACCCTTTCATGTTATATTCAGCCTACCTGACAAAACCGGATTACAGGCTCTATATTCATATTCAGAATCCCGCCACTGAAAGAATTTATTTCGGATTTGGCCAGCAACGCATCACAAACAACAACACGACGACAGAAACCCATGTAAACTGGAGGATACACCAGCCAAACAGCCCGTACACCGTCGAATGCACAGGACTGACACCCATACACAATACCTCACCCACCCCGCCCGACCCAGGATATATTTCAACATACCAGGAGGCCTACAACGGGCCAAACAATATCAACCCGCTGGGGTATAACCCGCTTATCTGCACGCCAACCGGGGGAGCTGGAGATTATTTCATGACCATCGAGGCAACGGCCATCCGTACTTTTGATTTTTTCGATGTTACAGTTGTTGATATTTCAACCGCAACCCCCACCGCAATCCCCGGGCGTGTATTTTCGAAATGCTGGCAGATCCGGAATCCGCAAAATGGCCCGAGCTGGTTCACTTTCAGCGGAAACATGTACATCTATTCTACCGATGGGATTGTAACAAAACTTAACCCCAATTCCTTTGAAGGACGGGATTTTTCCTATTCCTGCAATGAATCGGGCTGCTATCCGATAGGTCCGACACACAATGCCCAGCAGGCCAGGCAATCCCAGCCCGGGCCTCTTCCCCATAATTATCCGCAGTACAAGGTTTTCCTCAACAATCCCGACCAGGTTGTCTATCCTGACGGAATAATCGGTCACCTTGTAGACGGTTCGGTGACAACTGAGACATTCTGTAATACGGGAACTGTAAATTTCAATTTCCAGACATTGCCGGTAAATGCGGTCGGAACGGTTGAAATTGACCTTTTGCTGAATACACTTGTTCCTGCTTTAACGAACCGGATCCTCATAACCAACAATGTTCCCGGGGGATTTTATACGATTGTATGGGACGGGCTTGATGGAGCCGGTGTGCAGGTTCCCAGCGGATCCACATTCCCTTTCGTCCTAAAGTACACGAACGGGCTTACCAACATGCCCCTGTGGGATGTTGAAAACAACGTCAACGGCTTCATTGTGACACTTATAAGGCCGGTCCAGGTTCCTCCGCTGGCCGACCCGGCATTTTACTGGGATGACGTTCTGGTTTCCGGAACATCGGTAACCACCTCCCCCGGCTGTACAACGCCGCCTTCGACTTCATGTCATGCCTGGTCGGGCGACTGGGGTGACAACAAAACAATAAACACCTGGTGGTACCTTGTTAGCAACTCAACTGCAAATATCGCCCTGACTTACAAAAAGGGACCTGCAACCCTTGTTCCCGTTAATCCTCCAACGCAGGTATGCCAGGGAGGAACGGCAACCTTCACAGTTACTGCAGATCCGAATTCCGCTCAATATCACTGTGTTTGGGACGGGGGAGCCCTGACAACCATCCTTCCCACAATAACCATCACCTTCACAACGGCTTTACCGGGTGCAAGCACGGTGTCGGTCAACGGCATCAACGCAGATTGCGGGGCGGGACCGGTAACATCCATTCCCATAACGATCAACCCATTGCCTGTTGTTACAATTTCAGGGCCGAATTCGGTGTGTTACAACAGTACAACCACATATACTACGGAAACCGGCAAAATCAATTACAACTGGTCGGTGACGGGCGGGAACATCATCACAAATACCGGAAGCCAGATATCCGTGCAATGGACATCATCAGGAAATCAGACTATTACAGTAATCTATTCGAACACAACCGGGTGTTCCCCGTCAACACCTGCATCGTACCCGGTCACCGTTCATCCCCTGCCAGCACCGACCATCTCCGGGCTTAGCAGCGTCTGCGAAGGGGCATCAGGAGTAACATACAGCACCCAGGCCGCCATGAGCGGCTATACCTGGACGGTATCGTCGGGGGCAACCACCACCGCGGGTGGGACCGGCTTCGATTTTATCACCCTGACCTGGACCACTCCCGGGATACACACCCTCTTTGTCAACTACACCGATGCCAACGGATGTACGGCCCTTGCGCCATCTTCGGTAACGGTTACCGTCAACCAGCTTCCCACCGTTCTCTTTACTTACGTCACACCTGGCAGCTGTTCGGGGGTACCCCTGAATATCCAGCTTTCGTCGAATGTTTCGGGTGCAACCTTTGCATGGACAGCCACCGGCAGCTCCCCGAACCTCTCCCCGCAATTCACCTCGGGAACGGGCGATATCACCATTCCCTTCACCAACTCGGGGACGGCCATCGAAAATGTTGTCTTCTCGGTCGTGCCCTCCGCCACCGGGTGTTCTCCCGTGGCCCCGGTGCTTTCAAACCCGGTGCTGATTTACCCGGTTCCCGACCTGGCCGTCTCACCGGCTGCGCTCACCGTCTGTTCCAATTCCCAGGCCAGCATTTCATTCAGCTCGGTGGTTCTGAATACAACCTATGCCTGGACCGCCACGGGCGGGGCGGGGATAACCCCGGCAACCCTCAGCGGAACGGGCAACATCGCGGAGACCTTTGTCAATTCATCAGCAGTACCGGCCACGGTAAGCTTCGCCATCGTGCCCACTGCAAACGGGTGCAGCAATCCCGGGCTCCCGCCCTACCTGCTCACCGTGAACCCAAAACCGGGAGTGCTCTTCCCGGCAAGCCCTGCAAACCCGCAAACCATCTGTTCGGGAACTGCTTCGGCCAACGTAAACCTGCAATCGACCGTCAACCTGCCCGGCAATACCTATGCATGGACAGCTGCGGCTTTTGACCCGGTTAACCCCACAGCCAGCATTACCGGTTTCACCGCAACCGGCAGCGGAAACATCATCCCCGGGGAGACCATCTCCAGCACCCTGCCGGGGCCGGGCGTTGTCAAGTACGAGGTAACGGCCACCTTTGCTAACGGCGGGGCAACCTGCCCGGGCGACCCGTCGGAGTACCAGGTCATTGTCAACCCGGCACCTACCGTCATACTATCCCCGGCAGATCCAGCAGGGCAGGCCATCTGCTCGGGCACCAGCAGCCAGGCGATCAGCTTCACACCCAACGTGAACCCGGTTATCTATAGCTGGCAGGCCGTTGAAGTGGCGGGGATCAACCCGCCGGTGATGAACGGGACATCTTCATCGATTCCTTCCCAGGTGCTTACAGTTACCGGGGCCGTGCAGGGACATGTAAAGTACAAGGTTACCCCCACCTTCCTGGGAAGCGGCAGCAACTCCTGCCTGGGAAGCGATTCCTATTCCACCATCTTTGTCAACCCCCTGCCCGCCCCTGTGATCGGAAGCACTTCGCCGCAAACAGTTTGTGAATTGCAGACCAATCTTATCTATTCAACCCCCAATGTGACCGGCAACTCCTATACCTGGGTCGTCACCGGCGCCGCCTCGGTTACCAATGCCAATACCAATGCGGTTACCGTGAACTGGGGTCCTTACACGGCCTCGCCGGGAACCCTCACGGTAACCGAACATATCAATGCAACAGGATGCCAGGTAACCACACCGGTCTATTCAGTTATCCTCCAGCAACGACCCGTTCCGACACTTACCGGCCTGCAGACCGTGTGCGACGGGACCTCCGGCGTGGTATACCAGACCGAGCCCCTGATGTCGAACTACACCTGGACAATTGCCGGCGGATCGATCTCCTCGGGGGGGACGCTCACCAGCAATTCCGCCACCGTGACATGGAACACCCCCGGATCGCAGTGGATCCAGGTCAACTACATCAACGGCCTTGGATGCCCGGGATTCCCCGCAAAGCAGATTACCGTGACCGTAAACCCGCTGCCGGTTTCAACCATTGCAGAAGGGCCGGGACAGGTATGCTCCATGCAGGCGCATGCGTACAACACCACGGCTGATCCCGCATCGACCTTTACCTGGTCGATCATCCCTGCGGCGAGCGGTATCATCACCACCGGGCAGGGCACCAGTGCCATCTCCGTCGACTGGCAAACCAGCGGACCGGCTACCTTAGCCGTTACCGCTACAAAAACCGCCACAAATTGTTCCACATCCTCCACCTATCCCGTGCTGGTGCACCCATCGCCCAACCCGGCATTCTCGGCCTGTTTCGATATTAAAACAACCCCCAACGCAAAGAAGTTCACCCTTAAGGGGGGAACCCCCTATTTACCCGTGCAGGGTGTCTATTCAGGCAACAGGGTCACCTACAATGCAGGTGCGGGGACCTATGAGTTTGACCCATTTGGCGCGGCTGCCGGGGCATATCCCATCACCTACACCTACACAAACACCTTCGGATGCACCGTTGCCTCCGCACCGGTTACAATCACCGTGGTAAACAGTGCCTTTACCTGTAACGGCGACCTGACCGATGTCAGGGACGGCAAAAAGTACAAAACATCGCTCATCGGAGCCAAATGCTGGATGAGGGAGAACCTCGCCTACGGCACCATCCTGGATGCCGCCTTGCCGCAGACCGACAATTGCGTCAATGAGAAATACTGCCTTCCATCCGATGCCACCTGCTCAACCTATGGCGGGCTGTACCAGTGGGATGAACTGATGGCCTACGCCTCCACTTCGGCCAACCAGGGGCTTTGCCCGCCCGAATGGCATATCCCCACCGAATCCGAATGGCAGGCCATGATCAATGCAATCGTACCCGGCGTCACCCCACCGGTTGACGGCTACGGCGGGAGCTTCCTCAAGGACACCTTCCTCAACCCGGGGTTTAAGGCTCTCACCGGGGGTATCTATTACCTGAACAACAACTGGGCATTTACAACAGGAACCCTCACCGGAACCATGTTCTGGACCTCCACCAACAGCGGTGCCGACCGGGGAGTCGCACGCGGGGTGAACCTGATCAACCCGAGCATTTCAAAGTATCCCGGGAGCAGGGGGAATGCCTTTTCGATCAGGTGCGTGAAGGATTAGGAGATACCGAGGTAGCGAGGTAGCGAAATAAATCATTACTTGTTAAAACAATCAAAGTTGAAAAAAATATTATTAACGGGATTGATACCTATGAGCAACAGGGTTCTGTCTGGATTTTTGATTTCAATAATTTTCCTGGTTTGTGCAGCTTCCAGGAGTGAAGCGGAGGGTTCAAAGGAAATATACGTCACCACCCACAATACAAGTCTATACATGTGCAACGACTTTGTGGGCAAATGCAATGTCCCGGCTGCAAACGGCGACCGGTCGCAGTTTGCCATTTACGGCTGCAACGAGGTTGACAGGCTTTACTTTGTAAAATTACATTTGTCTGAGGTAATTTACCTGGGATTCAGCGGGAGCAATGCCGGGAATAACAATCACATTGTTTTCGAAATCAAGAACCTTGCCGGCTCCGTAGTATATCCTGAAACCACACTGCCGGCTGCCGGAACAGGATTCATAGCCAATATCGCCCAGGCCAGGGTTGGCCCCAACCAGATCTATACCACCGGGGGATATTCAGCCATTGATTTTCATCCTGCCGATACGGGCATGTATTATATTGAATTCACCAAGAAGAATGTTAGCAACACCGTTGTTACCGGCAATTTCAATATTGACCTGATTGATGTTACAGTCTATGATACAGTTGCCTTACAGGTAGAACCCGGAAGGCTGTACTCGAAATCATGGCAGTTCCAGGAAGCCGGAGGAACAGGAGGCGGCGGTTGTTCGGCAAAAACCTATGTTTATTCAAACGACAGCATCATTACCTCATGTACCTTCAACAATCTTGGCGGTGGTGTATGGGTGCAATACTGCAATCAATATGGCTGTGCCAATACCGGGAATTTTGCCGCCGACCGCAAGTCTCTTTACCATCAGCAGGCCCTTTTGCCGGAATTCAGGATTTTCCTTAATCTGCCAGACCAGGTATTGTTTCCCCCGGCGACAGTGCTCGGGGCAATTGTGGCTCCCTTTCCCTGGGGTGACCGGAATTGCCTTACCGGCCATATCCTGTTCCATGTCAACGTGAATAAACCCGGCAAGGTAACGATCCTGCTGACATTCGGATCCGGGTATATAAGCCGCACACTGACGATCACCAATGCGGTTGTTGGAGAAAACACCTTTGATTGGGATGGCCTCGACGGGGCGGGATCCGTGGTGCCCAACAACACTTCGATCACCTTTACAGTGAGTTACATCAATGGCCTGACGAACCTGCCACTGTACGACGTTGAAACGAATACCAACGGGTTTACCATCAGCCTTGAGAGTCCTACCGGGGCGCAGGTAACCTCTTTCTGGGATGATACAAATATCATTGGCCCTCCTGTCGGGACAAACAATTCAGTTACCGGCTGTGCCACGCCTCCATGTCATTCCTGGCCCAATAACTGGGGAAATCTCAATACCATCAACACCTGGTGGTATAATGTCTCCTCTTCCATGACCCAACCGCCGATTTTTGAGTTCAGGAATCCCCAGGCACTGGTGTTCCAGCAATCGCCGCCACAAAATTTCTGCGAAAACACATCGGGACATGTATTTTCCGTGGCTACCGACCCGAATACCGACATTTATCACTGGAGCTACACCCCGGCCACCGGCGTTACGCTGGTACCAAGCGGGAACAGCGTTACCGTCAGTTTTGGCCCCGGTGCGGTATCAGGAGTACTGAGTGTTTACGGCACCAATACGAACTGCGCAACCCAGGGACCAACTTCCACCCTTGCCATTACCATCAACCCTGCGCCGCTTCCGGTTATACTGGGACCTTCATCAGTATGCGTGGGTACCATAGGGAGCTCCTATGTCACCCAAACAGGTATGTTGAGCTACAACTGGACCATCTCGGCCGGGGGAATCATCACTTCAGGGGGGAACACAAGCAATGCCCATGTCAACTGGAACACTGCCGGAGCCAATACGATATCAGTTACCTATACCAATACCAACGGTTGTGCGGCAACCTCGCCTGTCAGCTACCCGGTC
>JBAXFZ010000140.1:0-9468 GCA_037139685.1 Bacteroidota bacterium | reverse complement strand
TGCCTGCATCAAACTGCCCGAAGGTTCCACCCCCAACGACCTGCTTAAGGCCATCATGCCGTCGGTGATGATCTATTCGGTGAAGGAACTTATCCCAAGCATGAACGACATTTTCATCCAGGCAGTTACACAAAAATCTAACCAGCCGGCAACGCAAAGCTGACATGAAAAAGATCTTCCTCATCATCCAACGCGAGTATCTCACGCGCGTGAGAAAACGCTCTTTCCTGGTCATGACCATCCTCGGACCCTTACTGATGGCGGCCACTATCGTGGTGCCGATTTACCTGGCCACACGTACGGAAGAATCAAAAAAGATAGCCGTACTCGATGAAAGCGGCATCTTCTTTGAAAAATTCAAGGATTCCGACAACATGCACTTCCATTACCTGGTTAGCGATATCGGGAGCGCCAAGTCCGGTTTTACAAAAAGCGGCGACGACGCCCTGTTGTATATCCCGAAACCCGACGTAAACCTTCCGTCAAACGCCATCCTGTACTCCGAGAACAGCGTCAATATCAGCGTCATATCCTATGTGCGCGGGGTCATGTCGAAACAGCTCGAGGAACTCAAGCTGCAGGCCAGGCTGAAAGAATACCAGACCGATAAGAACCAGCCGATCCCGGTTGACGACATCATGCGCTCGGTTAAAACCTCCATCGACATTAATACCCTGAAGATCGGGCAGGATGGCAAAGAATCGAAAAGCTATACCGAACTTAACATGGTGCTGGGACTCTTTACAGGCATGCTGATCTACTTCTTTATCTTCATGTTCGGTTCCCAGGTGATGCGAGGGGTGATCGAGGAAAAGACAAGCCGGATCGTTGAGGTGATCATCTCTTCGGTCAAACCGTTCCAGCTGATGATGGGCAAAATCGTTGGCGTAGGGCTTGTCGGGCTTACCCAGTTCCTCCTGTGGGTGGTTCTTACCTTCGGCATCGTGACCGTTGTGACGAGCGTAATAACAACAACCGGTACGGGGAAATCGTCAATGAGTCAAATCACCCAGCAGCAGAAGGCGATCAGCCCGGCGAGTGCAGAGATTCTCCAGAAACAGGCTGAACCGGGACCGGGCGGGGCTGCTGAAGTAATGGAGGCGATCAATTCGGTGAATTTCCCGGTTATGATCGGCTCGTTCATCTTCTTTTTCCTGTTTGGCTACCTGATGTATGCGGCCCTGTTTGCCGCCATCGGAGGGGCCGTCGACAGTGAAGCCGACACCCAGCAATTCATGCTGCCGATCACCATTCCCCTGATCCTGTCGATCGTGATGGCACAATTTATCATCCGCGATCCCGACGGGCCTGTGTCGTTCTGGTTTTCAATCATCCCGCTTACCTCACCGGTGACCATGATGATCCGCATCCCGTTCGGAGTCCCCTATTACCAGGTTGCCCTTTCGATGGTGCTGCTTGTTCTGGGATTCCTGGGAACTACCTGGCTTGCAGGAAAAATATACCGCACAGGCATTCTCATGTACGGCAAGAAGGTAAATTACAAGGAGTTGTGGAAATGGATCCGCTATAAATAGAATATCTATTTATCCAGCATTTTGGTCCATTCGTACTTCCTGCGGTTTTTCCAGTCACCCTTATGGTAAACGTAGCTGGCGATCAGCGGGAGTACGCTTGTAGCTTCGGCATAAACCATCTTTTCATAGATCGTTTCCACCTTACCCCAGCTTGAAGCCTCCTTCAGGGTGGATGAGGAGCATGCCCCGTCACGCGAATCGGCAACTGTTATCTGCACAGCATACTGGTGCATGGGAACGTCCTTGCCCAGAACCTCGGCGCAAATGACTGTATCCTGCACAAAGTTCTTGGGAACACCGCCGCCGATCATGAACAGTCCGGAGGTCCTGGCCTCCATTTTGATTTTCGTAAGCTCAAGGAAATCCTTAACCGAATCTATTGATACATGTTTGCCGGGATTGTCCCACTGGTGCTTTACCAATCCGAAACCCGCGCTGCTGTCGCTGAATGCCGGGCAGAAAATCGGGACATTGTGCTCGTAGCAGGCCTGCACGAGGGAATCTTTCTTTACAGAATTGACAACCAGCCATTTCCCCATTTCACGGATGAACTCGCGTGAGGAATAGGGCCGCGGCTCGAGTGAATTGGCAATGACATTGATGGCGGCATCACACTGCTGAAGCTCCTCCTCGTCAATGTAGGTGTCATAGATCCTGTCGATATAGTTCCTGCGCAACTCCTTATCGTCGGCATACGGTGTTCCCTTGTAGTGCTTGTATCCCAATGCTTCGAAAAAATCCATATCCACGATGGATGCCCCCGTGGCGACAATCGCATCCACCATGTTGTTCTTCACCATGTCGACATATACCTGCATGCACCCGGCTGCACTTGTGCTTCCGGCAAGGGTAAGAAAAACAGTACACCCGTCATCGGCAATCATCATGTTCAGGATATCGGCCGCAATGGCCGTGTCCCTGGAGGTGAACGACATATCGCGCATTGCGTTAATAATCTGGGTTGCATTGATTTCCTTGATATCAATGTGTTTTACCTCTTCATTCAGGAGGGATTTTTTGTTTGTACTCATCGGTTATGATTTTTTTTCAAAATTAAGAATTCGGCCTGGATATTTGCATTTTGCCTTTTGCCTTTTGCATTTTTTTGATCCTCTCAGTACCCCAGTATCTTCAGCATCGATTTAAAACTCTGTTCCTTCGACCACAATTTCGTGGTTATCTCCTCGGTTTCCTCATCAATATCGATCAGCACGTGCTTTGGTGCAGGGATCAGGCAATGCTGGATTCCCCCGTACCCTCCGATGGCCTCCTGGTAGGCTCCCGTGTGGAACATCCCGATGTACTGCGCTTCGCTCTGGTTGAATTTCGGAAGGAAAACCGCGTTGCTGTGCTCCTCCGCATTATAAAAATCCTCGCTGTCGCAGGTAAGTCCGCCCAGGAAGATGCGTTCATATTCCACATCCCAGTTATTGATTGCCAGGAGAATGAATTTCTGGTTGATCGCCCAGGTATCGGGAAGCGTGTTCATGAAGGAGCTGTCGATCATGTTCCAGATTTCCCTGTCATTCTGTCTCTTCTGGTCAATAATCGAAAAAAGAACTGCGCCGCTTTCACCTACGGTAAACGATCCGAATTCAGTAAAGATATCCGGTTCCTCAACTTTGTTCCGTTCGCATATGTTTTGAATCTGGGCAATGATCTCTTCGGCCATGTATTCATAATCGTATACAAAATCGAGTGAGTTCTTGATGGGAAGCCCCCCTCCAATGTTTAAAGCTGTCAGTTCAGGACATATCTTTTTAAGGTCGCAATAGACCTGGACGCTCTTGGTCAGCTCATTCCAGTAATATGCCTTGTCCTTAATCCCGGTATTAATAAAGAAGTGGAGCATCTTCAGTTCAAACATCGGGTTGTTCTTGATTTTCTCAAGGTAATAGGGCAGGATATCATTATAGCGGATTCCCAGTCGCGAGGTATAGAAATCAAATTTCGGCTCCTCTTCAGAGGCGATCCGGATCCCGATTGTCAGCCGCTGTTTGATATCGGCCTCGTACTTTTCAAGCTCAAACAGGTTGTCGAGCACAGGGATTACATTGGTAAAGCCGTTGTTAACAAGGTTTACAATATTTTCAATATACATCGGGCGCTTAAAACCGTTGCATATTATATACCGGTCCTTTGCAAACAATCCGCGCTCAGCAAGATCCTCAATTATATTTATATCAAACGCGGAGGATGTTTCCAGGTGAACATCATTCTTAAGCACCTCTTCCAAAACGAAACTGAACTGTGAACTCTTGGTACAGTAACAGTAATGGTAGTCCTTCTGGTAATCTACCTTGGCCATGGCCACGTTGAACAATCGCTTGGCACGTTGTATCTGGGAACTGATCTTGGGTAAGTAACTTATTTTTAGCGGAGTACCGTATTGTTTAATGATATCCATCAGGGGAACTTTATGAAAATAAAGTTCATTGTCAATCACTTCAAACTCAGGCTGGGGAAAGTCAAAGGTTTGTTCGATCAGGTCGATATACTTATTTTTCATCTGATTATTTTAAGATGTAAATAACCCGGATTGCATTTTTTCGATCAATCCGAATCACACGGATTAGATAAAAAATGCAAATTTAAATCATTATGATCAGTTTTAAAACAAAAAAAACAGCACCATGCTGAAAAAAATTCCGGAAGGATGGATGAAGCCAGGGGGGTTTGAAAACCGGCAATAAACGACTTTTGCACCTGTACGTTGCAAAAATTCCCGGGAAGTAATTATTTTTGCAATCTGGTTTGCACCCTGTGTGGCTGGCAGCTGAACCAGTATCCTTCAGTTCGATCCTGCCTGCCTGCTTGCAGAAGTACTTCAACCGATCCACATGAATAAACCTCAGTCACTTAACGACCTGTTGCTTATCGAGATGTCGCGGCGCAATACCGACCTTGTGGCGGACCTCGTTTTTCAGAAACCTGAATTATTTGACGAGTTGTTCAGGCTTTTCCTCAGCAACATCGAACCGGTAAGCCGGCGGGCAGCCTGGGTACTTGATATAGTTTCGGAGAATATGCCATCGAAACTGCTGCAATACATTCCGGAAATGGTTGATATGATGCCGCATTTCAGTCATGACGGACTAAAGCGCCATTCGGTGCATATGATTTCACGGTCGCCCCTGCCTGCCGGCGATACGATCGGTCCGCTCATTACAATCTGCTTCGACTGGCTCATCTCCCCGTCCGAAGCCGTTGCCACCAAAGTGTACTGCATGGAGATCCTCTACCGGATCTCGGAGACGGAACCAGGATTAAAAAAGGAACTTGCCGATTCGATCGAATGGCGCCTGGATGAAGAGACTCCCGGGTTTAAGAACAGGGGCCGGAAGTTGCTGAATAAGCTTTATGCCGAAATCGAAGCCTCCAAAAACCATGAATAAAGCATCCTTTTCATTCATTTCCATCTTGATTCATAATTATATTGGTTATTTCCAATGAATTTTATAAATTTGCACCCTCAAAAAAAAGGCTTAGAAACTGAATCCATTTAAATTTAAAATCTCATGCAGCACAAAGGCGTTGTTAAATTTTTCGCGGTTACATTCATTTTGGTTTGTTTATTCCAGCTGTCATTCACCTTTATAAGCTACTATTACTCTGGCAAAGCCGACAAGTATGCCAACTCTCCCCAGGTGAAAATGATGTCCACGAAAATGGCCCAGGGGAACCCCCTGAAAGAAGAGTATTTTTATGACTCAATTTCAAAATCACGCCTGGAATATTTCAATGATTCCATGGCCTCTGTCAATGTATTCGACATCCTGTTGAAAAAATACACGTTGAAAGACGTGCGTGAGCGGGAGATCAACCTCGGTCTCGACCTCAAGGGGGGGATGAACGTAACCATGGCCGTTTCGGTGCCCGATGTTATCAGGGCCCTGTCAGGTTACAACCAGGACCCGACCTTTATGAAGTCACTTCAGAAGGCCATTGACAAGGAAAAGACAAGTACCCGCGATTTTGTGGACCTGTTTTCCGAATCATTCAAGGAGACTGATCCGAACGCAAAACTGGCAGCTATTTTCAACACAGTTGAGCTGAAGGACAAGATCAATTACAACTCCACCAACGATGAGGTCATCAAGGTTATCCGCGAGGAGAGCAATGCAGCCATCGACCGTACCTATAATATCCTTACCACCCGTATCGACCGTTTTGGTGTTGTACAGCCGAACATACAGCGGTTACAGACTGCCGGACGCATCCTTATCGAATTGCCGGGGATCAAGGATCCTGAACGTGTACGCAAACTCCTGCAGGGTACCGCACAGCTCGAATTCTGGGAAACCTACCAGTTCCCGCAATTGCAGCCTTTCTTTACCGAGGCGAATAAAAAACTCACCTCAATCCTTGAGGTAAAGCAGGATTCGACCAAAAAAGACAGCACCCTCAAATCGGATACTGCCGCAGCTACGAAGGCAATCGCCTCGAAACAGGTACTTGCCGCTAAAAACGAACCTGCAAAAAAAGAAACTGCCAGCGCAAAAGCCGACACCTCAAAGGGAAACGCACTGCTTAAAAAAATAGGCAAGGATACCTCAAAAACCTCTGCTGCCAGTAAACAGAAAGAGAGCTTCGAGGATTATGCCAAGAAGAATCCCCTCTTTGCATACCTGAACCCCGCCATCTACCAGAATAAAGACGGCCAGTATGTTGCCGGGCAGACTGCCCTCGTTGGCCGTGCCTTTATCAAGGACACCGCCCGCATCAACAACATGCTGCGCCTTACCAAAAACATGTTCCCCCGCGATATGAAGCTTGCCTGGACGGTAAAACCCCGTGAAGAGGCTGCCAAGGATGTCCTGGAACTTGTTGCGCTTAAGGTTACATCACGCGACGGATCACCTGCCCTCGGAGGCGACGTAATCACCAATGCCCGCCAGGACTACAGCCAGACCGGGCAGGTTGAAGTTTCAATGTCGATGAACGGTGAAGGTGCCAGGATCTGGAAACGGATTACCGGCGACAATATCGGCAAACAGATCGCCATCGTCCTCGACGGTTATATCTACAGCTATCCCAATGTAAACGGTGAAATTCCCAACGGGACATCATCCATCACCGGCGGCAACATGAGCGTTGAAGAGGCACAGGACCTTGCCAACATCCTGAAAGCAGGGAAACTGCCGGCCCCGGCACGCATCGTGGCTGAAGAGGTTGTTGGACCGTCACTCGGCCAGGAATCGATCAATGCAGGTATGATCTCCTTTATCATCGCCTTCATCGGCGTTCTTCTCTATATGTCGTTATATTACAACGGGGCCGGCCATGTTGCCGACATCGCCCTGTTTGCCAACGTATTCTTCCTTATCGGCGTTCTCGCCTCCATCGGGGCCGTTCTGACACTGCCCGGTATTGCCGGTATCGTTTTAACCCTGGCTATGGCGGTCGACTCGAACGTTATCATCTATGAACGAATGCGGGAGGAGATCCGGGCCGGGAAAGGCATGCGGCTTGTCGTCAAGGACGGCTTCCACCATGCCCTGTCGGCCATTATCGACGGTCACGTAACCACCATCCTGACAGGTATCGTGCTGTACATCTTCGGATCTGGCCCGGTACAGGGTTTTGCCACCACGCTTGTTATCGGTTTGCTCCTTTCACTCTTCTCATCGATCTTCATCGCACGGTTGGTATTTGAATTCATGCTCGACCGCAACATGACCATCACCACGGGAAACAAATACACGATGAACCTGTTCCAGCACATGAACATCGATTTCATCGGACTGCGCAAGAAGATGTACATCCTTTCAATTGCCATCATTGTTCCCGGCATCATCAGTATTTTCGTCCGCGGGCTGGATCCCGGCCTGGATTTCACGGGCGGTCACAGCTATATCGTCAGGTTTGACCAGAATGTAAATACCAGCGATGTACGCGAATCTCTGCGCAAAACCTTCGGAGAATCCCCCGAAGTAAAGACCTTCGGGTCGCAGAACCAGGTGAAGATCACCACCAAGTTCATGATCAACGAACGCAATGAGAAAGCCGATTCAATTGTAAACACGAAACTTTTTGAAGGGATAAAAGGATACTACAAGACCCCGATCACCTTTGCCGATTTCAAGGCCAATACCCCGGGCAAAATTGTAGGGGAGCTCAGCTCGCAGCGCGTTGACCCGACCATCTCCTACTCCCTGATCTGGAAAGCCTTCATGGCAGTCTTCTTCTCCCTGGTGATCATCTTCGTTTACATTGCCATCCGTTTTAAAAACTGGCAGTTCGGGATCGGGGGTGTGGTTTCACTCTTCCATGACTCGCTCATCATCATTACGATGTTCACCCTGTTCCACGGGCTCCTTCCTTTCGGCATGGAGATCGACCAGTCCTTTATCGCAGCCATCCTGACCATTATCGGATACTCAATCATGGACACGGTTATCATCTTTGACAGGATCCGTGAATACAGGATCCTCTTCCCGAAACGCGACCTGGCCGGCAATATTAACAGTGCCATCAACAGCACCCTTGGCCGTACCGTCAACACATCAGGTGTTACCCTGGTCGTGTTGATTACAATCTTCATCTTCGGTGGTGAGGTTTTGCGCGGTTTTACCTTCGCCCTTATCATCGGGGTTGTTTCAGGAACCTACTCATCGGTATTTAATGCAACGCCAATCGCTTATGACATTTTAATGTGGCAGAAGCGTCGTAAAGCCCTGAAAGAGCCTGAACTCAAAGGCAAAAGCAAATAATACACAGGTATTTTCATTCCAGGAAGGCTGTCTCTAAACAATTGAGACAGCCTTTTTTTCGGCCCTACATCAGACTTTTATCTATATTTGTACGTTCATTAAGCAATCCAAATTGCATTGATATGCGTTATCCGATTCTTTCCCTTTTGATCTTGCTTTTCCTGACCGGTGCCCAGGCCTCATTTGCCCAAACCAAACTTACCAAAGCAGCCGACGATGCTTATGCCGATCAGATGTTCCTTCCCGCCCTGCTGAAATACCAGAAAGCCTATTCCAAGATAAAAAACAACAAGGGTGAAAGGGACCGGATCTCCCTGCGCATCGCCGAGTGTTACCGGATGATGAACAACACCAAAAAAGCCGAAGCCTCCTATAAGCGGTTGATCAACAATGCCAAGTACATCAAGGAAAACCCCAAGATCCTGCTTTATTATGCCGATATGCTCAAGGTGAACGGGAATTATGAAGAGGCCATCAAGCAATATACCGCCTATAAGGAATTTGCTCCCAAGGATACCAAGGCCGATATCGGGATTGAAACCAGCACCCTGGCCAAAGAATGGATTGCAAACCCTACCAAGTACGGGGTTAAATGGGAAAAGATGCTGAATTCCAAGGAGGATGATTATGCCGCCGCCTATGCCGATAAAAAGTATATCTCCATCATCTTCACCTCCGACCGAAACGGTGCCAAGGGAAGGGATGTTGACAGCTGGACGGGGCTGGGCTTTTCAGATTTTTTCCTCTCCCGCATCGACCGTAAAGGTGACTGGAGCAAACCCACCCTGGCTGATGCCGACAACATGATCAACTCGAAGGCCAGTGACGGCGTAGGGCAGTTCAACCCGCGGTTTTCATCCTTTTATTTCACCCGGTGCTATAATAACCTCAAGGCAAAAAACGGCTGCGGCATCTACAAAGCCAGCAGGCAGGGATCCTCGACATGGGGGCAACCTGAAAAGGTCGAACTGGGCGGTGATTCAACAACAGTTATGGGTCACCCGAGTGTAGCATCTGACGAAACCATCTATTTTTCGGCCGACCTCCCCGGGGGATACGGCGGGAAAGACATCTGGATGGCCCGTAAAGACAAGAAGGGCGGAAAATACCTTAAATCTAACCTGGGACCGGATATCAACACTGCAGGAGATGAGCTGTTCCCGTTCATAAGGAATGACAGTGTTTTGTACTATTCATCGAACGGACTCCCCGGCATGGGC
>JBAXFZ010000139.1:0-9482 GCA_037139685.1 Bacteroidota bacterium | reverse complement strand
GTCGAAGCCGTCCAGGCCTGGATCTGTGTCCATGTCGTACCCCCGTTGATGCTGTAAGAAAGGGTAGCGGTTGACGGTGCATAGTACCTGAAATAATGGCTGAAGCCCAAAGTAACATTGGTATAGCCCGTAAGATCAAGCACTGGCGAGATCAGGTCTGCATTTTCAGTTACACCGGTGCCATAGGCATCGCTGTTGAGGAAAGCATAATTCCCTGTAAGAACCGGTGGCCCAGTGGCGGTGATAACGCCAAACTGCCATACATTTCCTGCTCCTATGTTGTCAACCTGCGACCAGCAGGATGGAATGGTGGTGGCATTAAAGGGCTCGCTGAACGGCAGGGTGAAAACACCGCAGAGCGTTGTGAAGGCCAGGTCATTTCCATAGGAAGTTCCGGTTGCATTGGTTGCATAAGCCCTCACATGGTATGTTGTGTTGGAGGTCAGCCCGGTGATCGAACTTACAAAAGTTCCAGTCCCGGATCCGTCGGTGGTATGGCTGCCTGTAATGGTCGGATTGGCGGTGGTTGCCCAGCAAACGCCCCTGGCACTTACGGCTGAACCACCGTCGGTGGTGACATTCCCGCCTGAAGTGGCGGCAGTCATGGTGACACCTGAGGCGGCAGTGGTGATTACTGCAGCTGAACACGGGGAAAAGGTCATATCCAGTCCGTTGCTTGTACCGTCGGCATTCACGCCGACAACGCGGAAATGATAGGTTGTACCGGCAACCAGCCCTGTGAGTACGGCATTTACGTTGACATTGGCGCTTCCTGCTCCGGCCGACTGGGTGGTGGTACTGTTTCCATAAGCAACAGTAGTTCCCCACTCAAAATGATAGGTTGTCGCCAAACCGCTCGGATTTACCGTGCCGTTGAGCGTGGCTCCCGTACAGGTAACCCCCGTGGCATCCAGTGTTGCGACAACCGGTGTATTGGCAAATTTAAATTCTGCTATTCTTGTTTTCCAGTTCGATCCTGTGGCCGAATAATATTCCTGGGTATACCAGTAGGTTGCTTTTGCAACGGGGTCGCAGCTCAATGCACTGTAGTCTCCCCAGCGGTTGGCACCGGTCTGGGAGCCTGCACCGTTGAAGATGCCTTTTTCGGCAATGGTCATCGTGTTCAGTGCGTCATTCTTTTTACGTCCGCAATACCTGATCGACGGGAAAAGCGCCGTACCCGACACGGAGTAGCCCATGGCCATGTTCCCGCTTGAATCCATGGCAATACTGCCCATCCAACGGCTATAACCGTCGGCGAGCGAATAGGTGCTCTGCTGGTAAATCGACCAGGCGCCGGTTGTCTTTCTCAGTTCATACCAGCGGATACCGGCCTGCGAAGTGGTAACATCAACCGTATGGTTGCATACCATGGCCGAATAGCCCGCAAATGAACGGTACTGCAGCCTGTACATCATGCGGTCATTGATAACGTCGAGTACCTGGGTGGTGTTTTTCTGCGCCACACCGGTCATATTGGTGGTAAAGGCATTAACTGGCAGGGAAAGAAAATTTCCGAAAGTTGAATTGGCGGTAGTAGCCCAGTCAACATGAAATTCATAAATGCCAAGGTGATCGTTGGTTGCTCCGTCATACGAATAGAGATAATAGTTGGGTGGGTTCCCTGTAGGGAAGGGACCGTCACAATCGGACGGGAGCCAGCCGAAAGCTTCGTCGGTGGAGGGTTTGGTAAACATAACCATGGTTGCCGAAGGGGTTCCTGCCAGCATAAGGGTACGGTTATAGGCCACGGCGCCAATCCCTGCATAGTTGCCGGCGGTTGCGGTAAACATGTGCATCGACATGTAATAGGCATCAGGCCATACGGCAAATTTGGGATAGTCGGGCATATTGGTGAAAGAGTACTGGTAACGGTACCAGGCGCCTGTCGGGTCGCCTGTCACCGAAACTGCGATCATCTGGTAAAAGGGGCCTGCGGGATAATTGGGCAGGGAAAACTGGGTGAACATCCAGCGGTCGGCCTGTTCGTCGTAAAGAACAACCGCATCGCCGTCGTTCGAATTGTTCGGCAACCCGGTAAAAACGGAATTGTTTGCCAATGGGCCAAGCAGCAGGGCCCCTGTTTTTGAATAAATTGAATAATGACAGTTAACAACCTGGAAATAGTGGTTTGGTCCTACATCTCCGTGTGTATCAGGAGGAACATAGCCTTCCGTATTTGAATTTCCGTCAAAGTTCACCATGGTCGTATCTGTTATTGCAACGCCATTAAGGGTCTGAAGGTTCGGGTCGGTTAACCCCCCGGGAGCCGCGGCTTTGGGTTTAGACCTGATGTTGAATTTATTCTTGACGATCCCGTCCTTCCAGGAGGTCTCTGTATGAGCCGGAAGATTCTTGACCATATCTCTCAAAGGCGGCGAAACATCAAAGTAAACCGGAGACTGAACGATCGGTCCCGAGACATTGTTCTGTGCAAATGAAAAACTGGCGCAAAACAACAGCAATAAAAAAATGATGGAAACTTTTTTCATAGGTTGATTTAGGTTAATTGTTTGGTATGTAGGGCTTAAAAAATTCGCGATCACTCATTTATTCAGGATCAGATACTTGATTCCACAATCCAGTATATCTAAGAAAACAGATCATTTCATCCCGGTTTATGTATGGGTAACATGCTAACATGCTGCAAGTAAAAGAATCAAAATCATTTAATTTACAAATTTAAAAAAAAAACCACACATAGGGCTGCAGTTTTTAAGAATTCACGTAAAATCCGGCAGCTCAACTCATCATTGTTCACGTCGGCTTCAGCAATTAAGTTTGAACCACTTATTCAAAATCCAATTATTTCAGACAGCATTTAACCTGCGAAAAGTTATATTTTTGTACTGAAAGAAAAACTGAGCCATGCAACCATCCGTAACCAATTCCAAATCGCTGATTCGCGCTATTATCGATAAAGGCAGCATGAAACAGGAGGTTTACAATAGAACCCTCGATGTCTTCAATAATTTCAAGCAGGTTGGAGAAGCGTTTGTAACCACAAACAAGAAAACGGTAAAAAAGGCGGCCTATCCGCTGCTCTTTGAATACAACGACCGGGGCATCTTCGAATTTCAGCTCAAATTCGGATCCGACATCCTGATCTTTTTCATGCATTCAAATGTCTTTGAGATCCCGCGCGACCACCCGGTAATGAAAACCGGCTACATCCATGAAGACAAAAGCAGGTCCTATTGCGGCATCATCCATATATTCAATTTCCTGGCCGACTCCTTCAGGTATAACCGGACCAACGACCTGGGATATTGTATCGGGCGTGTTTTTGTGAATCGTGAAAATCACTATTTCACTGAAGGGAAAAGGGAGATCGGTTTGCTTTATAATAACTTTACGGGGAATATTCTCGACAGGCAGGCGGTTGAGACTATCATACACTCGGCTATCGAATATACAATGAATTTCGACCTGCTCACCCCACCCTATGAAACCATTAAGGAGGCGACGGTGGCTGAAATCCAGACTACACTCGACTCTATGTCCATCAAAACCGGGAAACGCCTTGGATTCAGGTTCCAGGCAGATAGCGAATAGGCCCCCGCCTGCGACCTTCAGGGTTCTAAAAGACAACCTCCAGGAGAAGTTCCCTGATGGATGCGTATGTATGTGTCAGTATGCAGTGAATGGCATTAACCGGGGTCCATTTCACCAGGAAGATACCTTCAGTGGTTTGCGGCTTTAATGGCTGTGAGCTCTCTGCAGCCATCTCAAACCAGGCAGTCTGCTTCAATATCCGTTTCTCTTTGGCAGTATAAATATGCCAGGTACTGGGCAGCGACCCGGTAATCGTTACCGACTTCAGCCCGGTTTCCTCTTTCACCTCCCGGATGGCTGCGTTGCGGGCTGATTCATGATCCTGGATGGAAGACCCCGGATCCCTGAGATCCTTCTTGTCGATTTTTCCCTTGGGAAGATCCCAGAAACCAAGCCGGTGAATGAAAAGAAACTCTCCCTTTTCGTTTTTCACCAATCCCCCTGCTGCCGGAATATATTTGAAAAACGAGACGAATTCCATGAATGCCGGTAATGAACCGGGAAAGGCCGGTAAAGGAGAGGATGGATCCGGTGCCGGGGTAAAAGGTGGTTCCGACTGGTCAATCACGATGAACTTTTTGTACTTGTCGTATCTTTCAAAATCCAGCCATGCTTCCTGCAACACACCACCCGGTTTATATGTGATCAACATATCTGACGGGAGAGTATTTCCCGGCATTATTGCAACGAACTCAACCACCCGGTCATTCAGGAAAATTTTCATGCATTAAAAATTTAGGGGACAAAATTACGTTTTTCCTTCGTGCCACCCTTGAGAATATATCCTGTTTTTTGCTAACTTTGCAGTCCTATTTACCAATTTTATTTATATGATCTATAACAAAGACATTGCATTACAAACAGCGGAATTACTGTTAAAAATCAAAGCGGTCAAACTTAGCACGAGAGATCTGTTCACCTGGGCATCCGGCATCAAATCTCCAATCTACTGTGACAACCGTATTACCCTCTCCTACCCTGAAATACGGACCTATATCCGTCAGAATTTTGTAAGATCCATCCAGGAAAGCAATTTCGAACCGGAGGCCATTGCGGGAGTTGCAACCGGCGGTATCGCGCAGGGTGCCCTGATCGCCCAGGAACTTGGATTGCCCTTTGCCTATGTGCGTTCCGAGAAGAAAGAACATGGCCTCACCAACATGATTGAAGGAGAAGTGAGGCAGGGACAACGGATCGTAGTTGTCGAGGACCTTGTTTCCACCGGCGGATCAAGTTTGAATGCCGTAAAGGCATTGCGTGATGCAGGATGCAACGTAAAAGGCATGGTTGCCATATTCAGCTATAACCTCTTCAAGGCCGAGAAAGCCTTTAAAGATGCCGAGTGTGCCCTGGTCACGCTCAGTGATTTCGACCATCTCCTTCAAAAGGCGCTGGAGGTTGGGTACATCACGGATGCAGATATCAAAATATTACAGGACTTCAAATCATCACTCAGGTAAAAAGAAATTACCCCCCCAAAAAAAAAAGGCTGCCCGGTTTGAGCAGCCTTTTTTCGTATGCAGAGGAATTTTTAAAGCTTCACTATCTTTCCGTAGCTGCTTCCCACCTTCACAATGTAAGTTCCGGATGGAAGACCAGCCAGGTTAAGTTTCGCGGAGCAGGTTCCTTTTGGCTGGTGTCCGAAAGTTGTACTCAGTGCAGTATGTCCTGTAATATCATAAACATTTGCATCAACAGTACCTGCAACATCGTTTGAATAGCTGATGTTCAAAACATCGGTTACCGGGTTCGGGTTCATAATCAAACTGCCGGCAGGCGATGATTGTGCCTGTATCGGTTCGATTCCGACCGGGGAGAAATAGGTGGTGTCCATCCACAGGCCGCGCCCGTACGAGGCAAGATAGATCACGCCGTAATTCTGGATATGATAATCGTGAATCACCTGCTGGCGGATATCCGTTACAGCAACATCACCGATATTTTGAATATCAGGAGACCATTGGGGAGCACCTGCATCAAGGCTGGTTGTTGTAAATACGCCAAGATCTGTACCGACGATCGCATAGCTGCCGTGTAACTCGATCAAACCACTGTAAACCGGCGATTTTGGAAGGTTACTCTGTACCGATGCAACTGCAGGTTTCGGATCGTTCCCGTTTGAAGTATAATAAACAAAATCCTGGTTCCCGTAGTTTCCCAAGGTGAACATCACATGGTTTGAATTGGCAGGGCTGATCGAAATCGACGTTACCATGCGGTTGTGAAGAGCAGGGTATGAGAATACGGTATCAACCAGGACGCAGGACGGATTGGTAATGATTGCCGTTGCCGAGTCATGAGCCTGGATGAGGCCGCTTACGCGGATAAGACGTCCCAGTTTTGTTCCTGCCCAGAGAGTGTTCAAATCAGCAGAGACAGCCATTGTGGTGATAATGTCAACTTTGGCCGTGTCACTGTAAATCATGTATTGTGTAGGATGAATGTTGAACTTGAGCATATCCTTGGTCATGTAGATGCCCCTTACATTTGATTTGTTGCCGTAGAAGAAGAAACGACTGGCAATCGGGTCAGCAACTGTGAGACTGTCTCCCTTAGGAATTGCCTTCAGGGTATGGTATGGGAATTTAAATTTGCTGCTGGCGCTTTCAACCTGGAGGATTGTATCCGCAGGAATTGTCCTTACACGGGCAAAAACCTTGACACTGTCGCGGGTCTGGGCAAATTTGAAACTTTCCCACAGGCGCATCGGGACGTAGGAAGAGTTTACAGTATCAACTCCATTCATAAAGTCGTTTGCATAGGACAGGTCGGTGAAATCCTCGCGTCTGACGGCGGGCGATCCTTTGAATTGCGAATAAACAGCAACACGGGAATCAATCTTGGACCATTCACAGGAACCGCCGTTGCCGGCAAAGAAAAATCCGTCAGGGTACCAGATAGGGTATCCGTCTGTGGCATTATTTACAAATTCGGGATAAAAATAACCCATGGCAAGAGTGCCGACACGGTCGCCCCCGCCCATTACAAAGTCTCTTTGTGCAGAGAAGGAGACGGAATTGAACTGGCTTGTAACCATCAGTTTGTTGATGGTTTTAAAGGTAATGGTATCGGGTGTAATGGAGGCAACACTCACCCCGCCATCGGTTGATAAAACCATTTGGTTGGGATTTCCCGGGCAGAACATATAAGAATGATGATATGAAGGAGCACTGATCGGGTACCATGGCGAATATATGCCAAAACTTACTATCTCCCAGTTGTAATAACCTGTCGTCTGGATACGTTTGCCATGCCACATGCTTACACCTCCCAGGTAAACCTGGTAAGGGTCGGTGGGTGATACGGCCAGTGTGTTTGAATAACAACCGTTTGTTCCGAATGGCTCAAAGGCCGGGTTGCTTGGGAAAATGACCGACCAGGTTGTTCCTTTATCGGTTGATGTATAAATGTTGAAGAGTTTCCCGTCTGTTTTTGCGAAGCTTGCATACATCACATTCGCATCGCTGGGGGAAATGGCAAAAACTATCCAGCCAAATCCTGAACTTGGGAGTGAATTTGCGTCACCGGTAGTGAGGGTCACCCATCCGTTAAGGTTTCCTTCGGGGGCAATATAGGCGGCATTACCAACGGCTGCAAGAACTGTACCATCGGGGCCAACGCAAACATCCGTGGCATAACCGGATTTAATTTTGGTCCAGTCGCTTCCGGTTTCACTATAATACAAACCACCGCTGGTGGATGCATATAACCTGCCTGTGCCCGGGGCGATGGCCAGTTTGGTCACACCGTTGAAATCGGGGTTGTTTGTTGTAGCAGGGATAGCCGTGAACGTGCTTCCGTTCTGGGAGGAATAGATCCCGTTGCCGTTGAATTTGACAACATTGCATGTGGTAACACCTGTTGCCACATAGAGGGTGCCATTTGCAGCCTGAACAATCGACGAGACCTTGGGTACAAGGTTGTTCTCCACGGCCATCTGGGACCATGTTAAGCCAAGATTGATCGATTTCCAGATACCTCCTCCGGCCGCTCCTGCGATCAGTGTCTGCCCGGTGGCATCGGTATTGTCATAAATTGTGCTCCAAACGAGGCCGGGATAATTGTCAGGACCTGCACTGAGCCAATTGAGGCCCATGGCACCTGAGGTTGATTTCGTGCGAAGCGCCTCAGCTTCCTGGCGTGCCTTCAGCACATCCTGGAGATTCACCGTCCCGGTGTTTTGGTTGGCCCGCATGCTTTCCCACCGCGATCCTTCATATTTCCTGAGTTCCGGATTCCCGGGTTGACCGGCCATCAACAGCATGGAAAAGACCAGGAAGAAAACTCCTGAGATAGCTGTGATCAGGCCAAAGGGTAAAAATCTTTTTTTCATATCACTCGTTTTAATGTTGACTATATGTTTCTTGATTTATTGTTTCCAGAACCCGCGAAAATCAAAGGAAATACGATCATCAAACCGTACAGTTTTAAACGAACAAATATAAAGGAAAAATAGTATCCTGCAAAATTTTTTTGCTTACAGGGGTTTTTCTTCTGTAAAAGAGAGGGATTGGCCGTTAAGAGGGGGTACTGTCTTAAATCTTCTCAAGTGACGACACCGGGAGCCAGCCTACGCTTCCATTGGCGATTTTGATTTCAAACCACCCGTTTATGTTGTCGATCAGCCTCACTTTGGTGCCTTCATGCACCACAAAAAGGTCGGTGCTTTTTTCATCGGGAGAACTTTTAACTGTTATGGTGGGTGCAAACACTATGGCCTGGGCCGTTGATTTGGTAAAACTGAAACTGCTCCAGGCCATCATGAGGGTGAAAACAGAGAGGAAAATAAACCCAAAGGCTGACCAGAAGCCAGCTTTTCGCAGTATCAGGATATGCGATGCCATGTAAAGCACCCCACCTAACAATCCGGCAATAAAAAAGAGGATCCCGAAAGTGGCCCATGAATCAACAGAAAAAAGCTGGACCATCGCGTTAAACCACCGCTTGTAAAACAGTTCGGGAAGCGGCTCGATCTTGTCGGAGATTTTCGTATTGGCCACATTCAGGTTAAAGTCAATATCTTCGTTTCCCGGATCCAGGCGTTTGGCGCGTTCATACCAAAGAATGGCGTGGCTGTAGTCGTTCATCTTAAAATAGGTATTCCCCAGGTTGTAGAAGAGCTCGGGAGCCTCATAGCCCGCCGTTACAACCTTATTGTACAGGTCAGCTGCCGTGGTGAACGATCCTGCCGAATAGGCCTTGTTTGCCTTGATGATATTCTCCATCTGCCCCAGTGAATACCCGGTCAGGGAGGTTATCAGAAGGAGAAGGGTTGCGATGAAATATTTCATAAAAATTCAAAATGCAAAATGAAAAATGAAAAGTGCAAAATTCAAAGTACAATAGTGCGGTTCTAACGGAGTTCCCGCTCCATTTTTGAAATGATTTCGAGGGCTTCATTGTAGATCCGTTCCATGTTGACGGTTTTTTCGCCCGGTGCAAAACGCGCAAATTCAGTATTGTTGAGCGTCTCCACGAACTGGGCAATGATGGATTCATTTACATTCTGCCTGGTGAGCGCTTCCTGCACCGAATCGATACTAAGTCCCGCCAGGTTTATGCTGAACTTGTCGCTCAGGTAGCCCCATAGTGCCTGGGATATGGCAATGTAGAAATCTTCCTGGCTTCCCGATTTCTTAAACTCTTCGGCCTTTTGAAGGCGCCGGCGTGCAATCTTCGTTGCCTTCAGGTTCTTCATAAGCACGGTATTGCTTCTCCGTGCGGCAAGTTTCCGCCATAAAAAGAGAAACAGCAAGAAGAGCAGGAGCGGGATGATGAGCAGCAACCAGAAGCCCGGCGATGCGAAAAAATGGGACCCGGCTTCAGAGAGCCTGAAATTGCCATCCCTTATGTGCCTTATATCACTGCCGATATATTTGATCTCCTCTTTGTTTGCTCCGGCATAGGTCACAACAGAACTGGCTTCG
>JBAXFZ010000138.1:0-9591 GCA_037139685.1 Bacteroidota bacterium | reverse complement strand
GTGCCATGCTCTACCTTCATGCACCATACCTCTGGGGAGGTCGGACACCTTTCGGCATCGATTGTTCGGGTTTTGTGCAGATTCTCTTTAAACTACAGGATATCAAGCTGCTTCGCGATTCCCGCCAGCAGGCAACCCAGGGTGAGGTGATCAGCCTGCTTGCAGAGGCAGAACCGGGGGACCTGGTATTTTTCGATGATGAAGAGGGGAATATCAACCACGTGGGACTGCTCTATGACCGCCACTCGGTGATCCATTGTTCAGGCAAGGTCCGGATCGATGCACTGGACCATGAGGGAATATACAACAATGATCTGCAACGGTACACGCATAAACTGCGCCTGATCAGGCGGGTTATTTAAGGATTGCCGGAAAGAGCTTTACCTATTCGCTACTGCCCTGTTTTGTGGGATGCTTTTCAATTTTCGGCTGGTTGAATATCCATGTCAGGCGAAGGCTGATTACGTTGTTATACTGTTTGCGGACAACCGGTTCATTGCGGGGAGCAAGCCAGAATTTGTCAACCGAAACAGTCCGGAGGCTCTTCATTGTATACTGGTACCTCAGGTCAACCCATAGTTTGCTCCAGATACGGATCTGCACATCTCCCAGGATCGATATGTCGTCGTATGAAAGCGCAGTCTGGTATTTATACAGGGAATCGTAAAACTTGTTTTTGGTTTCCCTGTAGTTGATAAGCCGGCCGTAGCTGAAACCAATCCCCCCGGAAATAAGCTTCTTATCGGTATAATGGATGATAAGCGGAACTTCCGCATAATCCAGCTTCAGCTGGTACTTTGCTGAATCGACGCTGCTCCAGTGGGAGCTTCCTTTTTGCGAATACAACAACTCCATGCTTGCCGACCAGTTCCTGCTTTTACCCAACGGCACAATTACCATCGGGCCTGCATTGAATCCCACCTTATTGAATCCATACAGGTCATCTCCATCAACCTGGGTCAGGTTGATACCCGCGCTGATTCCGCCTAGGATGCGCTGGGCCATAACCCTTTCAGAAATAAAAATGCCGGAAACCAGGAGCAGTGAGAGTAGTGAAAGACGCTTAAACATTTATGATTTACAATTTACGATTTTGGAATATATTTTGAAGTTCCAGTCACACGATACAGGCTCCCGGTCATGTGTTGAACGATTCCAGGCCAACGTATTCCACCTGATCTCACAGCCTGTTATTGAAAATAACGATTAATTCCCGTCCTTAGTATGCTGTCCCTTCATGGTAAGCTGAATTCGCTTACGCTCAAGGTCAACCTCCAGCACTTCAACCATTACCTTCTGATTAAGTTTTACAACTTCGTTGGGATCCCTGACAAAATGGTCGGCCAGCTGGCTGATGTGCACAAGTCCGTCCTGGTGTACGCCAAGGTCCACAAAAATGCCGAAGTTGGTGATATTGGTCACAATGCCGGGGATCCTCATGCCTTTATGCAGGTCATGCATTGTATGAATATTTTTATCAAATTCAAACATTTCAAACTGCTGACGCGGATCACGTCCCGGTTTTGCAAGTTCTGCCATGATATCCTGCAGGGTTGGCATACCTACCGTTGCAGTGGTAAACTCCTCCAGTTTGATTTTCGACCGCAGTTCTGCCTTCGACATCAGGTCATCAATCGTGCAATCAAGCTTTCTGGCCATACGGTCAACTACTGCATAACTCTCAGGATGCACCGAGCTCCGGTCAAGCGGGTTCTTGGCATCACGTATGCGCAGGAACCCTGCAGCCTGTTCAAAGGCCTTGTCACCAAAGCGCGCAACTTTCTTGAATTCGGTTCGTGACTTGAATGGCCCGTTTTCATTCCGCCAGGAGATTATATTCCTGGCCAGTGTCGGGCCTAACCCGGAGACATAGGTAAGCAGTTCCTCGCTTGCCGTGTTGACCTCCACTCCTACCTTGTTTACACAACTAACTACAGTATCGCCAAGGCTTTTCATCAGGGCAGGCTGGTCAACATCGTGCTGGTATTGTCCTACCCCGATCGATTTTGGTTCGATCTTGACCAGCTCCGCCAGGGGATCCATCAGGCGCCGGCCAATGGAGACGGAGCCCCGGACCGTTACATCGTAATCGGGAAATTCCTTGCGGGCAACTGCCGAAGCAGAATAGACCGAAGCCCCGCTTTCATTTACTGCAAGTGCTATAACGTCGCGATCGAACCCGATGGCGCGGATCAGCCGTTCTGTTTCACGACCGGCTGTACCGTTCCCGATGGCGATGGCCTCAATTTTATAGGCATTCACGAGACTTTTAATCTTATGGATAGCCTCCTTCACCTCGTTCTGGGGAGGATGCGGGTATATTGTTTCATTATGCACCAGCTTTCCCTGGCGGTCGAGACAGACGATCTTGCAGCCGGTTCGGAAGCCCGGGTCGATGGCAAGCACATTCTTCTGGCCAAGGGGCGGTGCAAGCAGAAGTTGTCTCATGTTCTCGGCAAATACCCTGATTGCCTCAGCGTCGGCCTTCTCCTTTGCCAGCTGGCGCATTTCTGTTTCAATGGATGGGAAAAGCAGGCGCTTGCAGCTGTCGGCAATGGCTGATTTTACAAGTAGGGCTGAGGCATTGTTTCCCCTGACAAAGATCCGGTGCAGGATTTCATGTGCCTGCTCCTCCTGGACGGCTACCGAGATGCGTAAAAAGCCCTCATTTTCACCCCGGAACATGGCAAGCAGCCTGTGTGAGGGTGCCTTGCTGAGCGGTTCATGGTAATCAAAATACATTTCAAAATTTATCCCGTCCTGCTCCTTGCCCTTCACGACGCGCGCCGAAACCTGTGATTCCTTCTGGAAAAGCTGGCGGATCCGCTTCCTTGAAAAGATATCTTCATTGATCATTTCTGCCATAATATCGCTGGCCCCCTGGATGGCTTCGGCAACTGAGTTCACCCCTTTTTCCGGATCAACAAATTTCCCTGCCCTGGTCTCCACATCATCGAAACGCTGTGAAAATATCATCGTTGCCAGTGGCTCTAATCCCTTCTCGCGTGCAATGCTGGCCCTTGTTTTCCTTTTCTGCTTATATGGCAGGTAGATATCCTCCAGTTCGGCCATGGTGGCGGCACCTGCAACAGCCGATTCCAGTTCGGGCGTTAGTTTTTCCTGCTCCCTGAGCGATTTTAATATCGCTGCCCGGCGGGAATCAAGGTCCTTGAGCTGCGCCAGGCGATCGCGAACCTGCGCGATCACAACTTCATCCATCGAACCGGTCATCTCCTTGCGATAACGCGCAATGAAAGGAATGGTGGCACCTCCTTCAAGCAGGTTGATTGTATTCTGGATAAATCCGGCAGCCACATTCAGTTCTGCCGAAATAATTTTAGTGTATTTTTCGTCGGTCATCGGACAATTGTAACAGTACCATTAAATTTAACATCTCCCTGCGTGATGATATCCTGGCCGAGAAACCCTATATGCACGAACCACACATAGGTATCGGAGGGGCATGGTTGTCCAGAGTGCATGCCGTTCCAGCCGGTGTCTATGTTTTCCGAGTGAAAAACCTCTGTTCCCCACCGGTCATAAACATACATGCTGAAGGTTATGTTTTTATACAGCCCGGTGACTTTGAATTCATCATTCAGTCCATCGTTGTTAGGCGAGAAGGCATTCGGTATATAGTAGCCGAAAACCTTCACATAGGTCGTGTCGGAGTTGACACAGCAATGAATATCCTTAACCTGTGCCCAATAAGATCCCTGGCGGTCGACCGGGATAATTGAATCCTGCGATTTGGTTGACCATGTGTATTCGATAAACCCCGCTCCCGCATGGAGGTTGATGGATGAACCGGAATAGAGAAGGATTGTATCGCCCAGCGATATTACAGGTAACTTGTAACTGTACACCAGCATCGAATCAGCAAACGCCTCCCCGTTAAACTTCTGAACCTCCTTCACCCAGTAGGCTCCCGGATTTGAAAAAATGTGAACAGGGTCCATCTGGTTTGAGCTCCCTCCGTCACCAAAATTCCAGTAAACCGAATCAATATTGGCATTGTTGGTCAGATGAAACCTGGTGACATCACCATGACAGACGCTGTCCCATGTGAACGTCGGAACGTTCACGAAACTTTGTACAATGTTTGGCAAACTGTAGATGCTTTTCCTGCCAAGCAACGGGTAACTGCTTGATGGAATTTTATTGAGAAGGTTAAAATTACAGGCAACCCCGGGCCTGTTCGGGTTGTAGATGACCTCCAGCGAATCTCTTTTTGAAAGGATATTGTTTGTCCTTGACAGGTAAATCCGGCCGTCGGTAGCCAGCTGGATGCCTGCAACACGAAGTCTCGGTATTGAATCCAGGATGAGCGGATTCATCAGCCCGTTCTTCAGGTTGAACTGGTAGATATAGGAGGGTATTGTTGCCTGCGCAACTCCACCGATCTCAAAAACAGTCGCATAAAGCTGGTTCCCGTCGGGAGAAAATTCAACTCCATAGGGGTTGACGCCCGGCTTGGCAGTAGTATAGGATTGCCCGTTTGAAACAACACCGGTTTCGTTGTTGAAATCGAACACCTCGATCACCTTTTTCTCAGCAATGGCCTGTGCTATCTTTTTCCCGTCGGGCGAGGCCTTCAGGTAACCGACAGAGTTGTTAACCTGGCTTCTGTGCCCACCGGAAACACTGCCTGCTGAACTTATGACCGGGTTTTCAATACCGCTTTCAGTAACCAGGAATGCATAAAATTTATCGGAATCTCATTCATGGGTGATGACCCAGTAATACTTGTCATTTTTATGCTTGACGGCCGTAATCTTCTGGCAAACAGGACTCAGCAAAGGTTTGTTCAGGAAAGTAAGCATGGCATCACCGAGTCCGTTTCTAGCCCTCATGTCGATTCCTGTACAGGTCAGCCCCTTGGTGCTGTAGGTAATGGAATCGGAAAACTTAAGGATGTCAACGGTGAAAATATAATATGAATCCGGGTTCCCGGGCCAGGGAACAATAATGCAGGGCTGGGTGGCCCCGAGGTCACCTGCAAGCCCGGTCGCATTGGGCATCAGGTCAAAATTCCGGTCCCATACCTTGTTGCCGTTCGTAAAAAAGAGCAGGTTTCCAAGGCTGTCGCTGATAACGGCACTGGCCTTGAATGCTGTCATCACATTCTGGTCGGTCAGGGCATCTGCAGTTCCCGAGCGGAAATCAATCCCGGATTTTTCCCCGAAATACCACACCTCTCCCTGTTTCTGAAACCGGGGACAATCGCTTTTGTACCAGCTTGTTTGAGCCATGCAGGGAGAAATCGCCAGCAGGAGCAGGAATGACAGCAGGATTTGCCCAGGAAATGCAGCCGGTTTATGGTAGTTGGTTGTCTGCACTATTCAAGAACAAGCTTATGTATATGAACAAATGATTCATCGGAGAACCTGACCAGGTAAATGCCTTTTGGCAGATCCGAAATATCCAGGTTCAACAATGATTTGCCGTTTGTCGTTCCAGGCATCGAAAAATTGCGGAGTGTCTTTCCCAATGCGGAAAGCACCGAGCCGTTCACCTGTCCGGGCATACCATCAGTTTCAATTTGTATTTTCCCGGTTGTCGGGTTCGGATAGATCCGGATGTGATCCGAAAAGGTTTGTTCATCGATTCCGACGCACACATCAAACGAAAAAATAACATTGATGGCAGCATCGCCTTCACATCCATGCTGGTTTACGACATGCACCGAATAGGTCTGGGTATCATACCCGATCCCGGTGGAACCAAAACGGATATGCCGGTCAACAGATCCGTTCGACCAGAGGTAGGTAGACCCGGCATTACCTGCATCAAGTGTTACTGTATCATATATACAAACCGTAGTGTCTGCCGGGCCGAGACGGATCAGGGGTTCAGGGTATATTGAAACAGCAGTGCTCCCCTGGGTGGAGTTAAACTGGTCGGTCACCGAAACTGAATAGGTTGTATTGACAAAGGGATTTACGAGCGGATCGGCCTCCGTCGAAGTATAGCCGGCCGGAACCGAACTCCAGGAATACTGGTAAAACCCGACATTGCCCCCCCCGGCGGATGCATGCAAACGGGTGGTATCGCCCTTGCAGATAAATGAGGGGGTTGCAACGGGATTGACATTGAGTGGCCCCCCTGTTACCTCAACCGGTACGCTTGCGCCGTTGTTGCTGACACAATTTGTAAGCAGGTTCGTAACAACGAGTGTATAAACCGTGGTGGATGTAAGGTTGGTCGTCTGAGGATGCTGTAACCCGGCATTGACAAGTTTGTCGGCCGGTAACCAGCTGTAATAATAGTCCCCGTTCCCGTTCAATACCGAACCATTGAGGAAGGTATAGGTGCCATAGGGAATTGATTTAGGCATTCCTGCAAAGGCATCAGGCAAAGGCAATACAGTAACCGTTACAGATCCGTTGACCGTGTTATACCCGTCGAATGCTGAAACGTGGTACTCGGAGGTTATTACAGGAGCAACAGTCGGGTTCGGCAAAGATGAGGTGAACCCGTTGGGGCCGGTCCAGCTGTAGGTGTAATTTCCTGCGCCTCCCGACCCGATCGCTTCAAGAATAGAAGAGTTTCCAAGACAAATTGACTGCGGTGTGGCCACTGCATTGACTGCCAGCGCCCCACCTGAAATATTCACCGTAACCATGTCAATGGCCTGGCAACTGGCAGAATCATCGGTAGCGGTTAGGGTAAAGACCGTGGTACTGAACAGGTTGGTCGTTTGCGGGTCCCTTACACTGTCATTTATCAGCTTTGACGAGGGTGCCCAGCGATAGTGGTAGGAACCGCTACCATTTGTACAATTACCGTGCAGTTTGGTAGATACGCCGTTCATGATTGTAGTATCATTGCCGGCATTGGCCTGAGGGTGATATACGTAGGCCATTGTGGTGGAGGTATCGGCACTCGACTGGCCGTTCACCTCAACCCTCAGGAAGTATTCGCCGGTATTCGCCACCGTGGCATTGGGAATTGACGGATTCTGCACGGTTGAGGTGAATCCGGCAGGTCCCCACCAGTGATAGGTTGCTCCCGAGATTGCCTGGGCGGAAAACTGAAGGGTTTGCCCTGTACATATCGGGCTGTTGTTAAAACATGGCGGTGGCAGGATGGAACAGTCTGTCGTACCTGTTCCACCGGTTTGCTGAAAAATGATATTGCAGGGCTGGTTTGAAAAATTCGTGATGATCAGCATGTAATACTGGCCTGTCAACCCGTTAGGTATGTTGCAGGTTTCGGAAGCGGCAGAGGAATAGCTGCATGAAACCACCTTCGGCTGCAGAAGCTGGTCGCAGCAAAACTGGGAAGTAAACGGGCCCCAGCAGCAGAAATCAATATCTTTTGAAGGTTCGCTGTGCATCGAAATAATGATGTTGCCGGGGGTGGCAACTTTCATGTAGTACCATGCGGGGTTTGGACGGGTTGTAAGGCAACTGTAAAAGGGCCCTGTCTGGCCGGGGGGAGAATTCACCCCGGCAGGAAAAGAATATAAGGTACCTGTGCAGAAAGGGGCGGCCGTTTCACATGTATTGTTCTGGCCGCCGATCTGGGCATAAAGGCCTGAGGTCGTCATCAGGAATAAAACAAAAAGATACCAGGTGTTCTTCATCTTCGGATGGTATTATTTGTATTTATCATTTTTCGTTAACCACATTTTTTTCTCCTCCTCGGTCCAGGTTGCAGCAAGGCCTGATGTTTTTGTCTTCAGCTCTTCAAAAATGGTTGCAATCTCTATTTCATCATATTGCCTGGCAGCCATAAAGCACACCTTGTTTTCCGTAACAACAGGATCAACATTGATAATCTTGTAATTGCCAAAACTGAGATTCATGAAATAAACCCTGTCAAACCGGGCAGGGAGCTTTGAAAAATCAAGAAGGTAATAGTTGTTCGCGACATCCTTTTCAATCACGACCGCAAATTTCCCCTTGAAGTCAAAATCGGCATACTTCTGCCTGAAACCAGGATCCCCGGGAAGGATGCCGTCAGCCTGCCCCAGCGATGCAATGGCTGAAAAAACCAGCAGGATAATGAAAGAAATGCGCGTCATAATGATAAAATTTGAATGTTAAAAAACCGGGCGACAAGATCAGATTACATTTATACTTTTGATATCCAAACAAATAGTCGGTAAAATTACATTTATTTTTTAAAACCCGTCAATAGTTAACGATGGAAGGAGCAGATCACCAGCCTGAGGCAAGAACATCAATGATGTGGATCGTTTTTATCGGAAGGTTATGCTTGTCAATATATGCCTGCTGGTTCATCAGGCAGGAAGAATCGGTAGAAACGATATATTCTGCGCCGGTTTCAAGTGCATGATGTACCTTTTGTTCCGCCATGGCCGATGACACCGGTTCAAATTTCGCTGAAAAAGTACCGCCAAAGCCGCAACAAACCTCATTCTCCTTCATCTCCCGTAATTCAAGGCCCTTTACTTTCGCCAGCAACCTGCGGGGCTCATCACCCAGGCAATATTCCCTGAGTGCCGCACAGGAATCATGATAGGTAACCACATGAGGAAAAGAGGCGCCCAGGTCATCCACCTTCAGATCATTTACAAGAAAATCGGTAAATTCAACAATGTTCTTTTTCAGCTGCTTGTATTCAAGATGGTTAGCAGTATTATGAAAAAGCCAGCCATAGTAGTTACGCACAAACCCGATACACGATGCTGACGGGCCAACAACAGGGCGGTCGTTCGGAAAGTCGCGGAGGAACTTTTCGCCCATGCTTTTTGCTTCGTCCCAGAATCCGCTGTTAAAAGCCATCTGCCCACAACATGTCTGGTTTCCGTTAAAATTAACAGCAACGTTCAGCTTTTCCAGAATTTTTACCATGTTCATCCCGGTTTCCGGGTAAACCTGGTCGACAAAGCAGGGAATAAAAATGTCAACTAACAAATGAGATGGCTATAGTGGATTAATTGTAAAAAGTATCATCGGAAACAGGAAAAAACTGTTAACTGGTGTCAAAAATAAGGAATTATGGTGTTGGTCGGAATGATTTTAAAAAAAAGTTATCAGAAATACACCTGTTAATCATGCAGACACCTTACTGCCATTCCATTTCCGCGATTGGCGGGATAGTCGGAGACGGATGCATTGAGGTTGTTCAGCCCGTGTGAAACTGCCTGCAAGGCGCCTGAAGCCGTGGAGGTCCAGAAAAAAGTGGCTGACACTCCCCCTGAAAGAAGGGCCCATGTGTTGTTTTGGTAAAGAATACCGGAAAGCAGGGCGTTAAATCCTCCGGGTGCCGGGGCTTTTAGAGAAAGTCCCGCCTGTGATTGCTGCCCGTAATAATTCAGGAGGGTCAGCCATTCTGCCACGGCAGGCACATGCCATCCCGGCGGACAAAGTCCCTGTGCCCCCGGGGATGCATCAAAGGCCATCAGTTCATCCCATTGGTAAAATCCGCCAAAGGTTGCACAACCCGATGCCATATCCCCGGGGCAATATTTTTCAACGACGCAGTTATCATCCTGGGTGGATGCCGAGCTGATCATGGTTCCATAATTCAGGTTTTTCGCCAGCCAGCACTGCGACCCGATCAGGATGGTTGGATAACTCCGGTTATCGCGCAGGTCTGTCATCGGGATCCCGCAAAGGA